>NZ_JAWNCA010000006.1:0-188158 GCF_034106185.1 Enterobacter sp. 296B2
TGTAATTGACAGTCTGCTAGAAAAAGGATGCCATATTAGAATCATTGTAAGATTGGGTTTTCCTACATCGCCATTTGCTTTAGAAAAATTACTTTCACATAAAAATGTTGAAGCAAGGTTCTTTACCAACAATTCATTCCATCCCAAACTTTATATTTTTGGAGATAGATTATTATTAGTTGGCTCTGCCAATTTAACTAATGCCGCTCTCCTGACAAATCAAGAAGTAATGGTTAGTTTGAATTCAGAGGACCACAGATTCGAAGAATTAACCAGTCTATTCTCTAACTATTGGGAGTCTGCTAATGTACTAAGCAAAGAAGCAATAAAAGATTACAAAAATATTTACAATAAATATTCAAAACTATCATCTCAAATAATAAATCTTGACAACGAAGTTTTGGATAAAATAGGAGATATAAATTACTCAAATATAAATAGAGGGAAAAAACACACCTCACAGAGCTCTATATTTTTGGAGTCTTATCGAAAATCATATCAAACATCAGTCTATGCTTTTGAATGTATAGAAGAGATATACTCATCTTTTCAAAGAAAAGTTCCTGAAGAACAGATTCCGTTACGCCTTGAAATTGATTCATTTTTCAGTTTTGTACGTGATTACTATGCAACTCAAGAAACTTGGTTAGCCCAGCCACTCGGGTGGACTGATATGCAAAAATCTCATCTGCGTACACTAGTAAATGAATGGTTATCAACACCATGGGAGCATTTTGAAGAAAGAATTGTCCCTATAAATTACCCTCTCATTTACAATGTATTTAAATCACCAGACTCAATTGAGCAAAGCAATGCCGGAGAAATAGTTGATGCATTATGTGTTCTTCACTCTTTTCATGATCGCTTAAGATTTTACAAAGGAGGACTGGACACATTAATAGAAGAATTCTCAACAAGCAATGACATCAGTCAAATAAAAAAGACCATCACTTATTTATTATATGGAAAAGGAGACATTATCAAAAGAATGTCTGATTGTATCTATAACGATGAATTTAAACTTAATGCCTTTGGACAATCAAATGTTCAAGAGCTGATTGGATGGATAAATAAAGAAAATCTACCCGTTATTAACGGCCGAACAACCAAGGTGCTTCGATATTTTGGCTTTGATGTACGACAGTTATAATTGCCTAACAAACATGCCTGCCCTTGTAACATTATAAAATGAGGGCAGTCTCTTCAATATTTATTAATATACTAAATATTACGTCTTCACATCTAAAAAACACACCTTACCAAATAAAATCATCATATAACGTTTATCTGAATAGACTGAGAGTAATGTTAGCTCGTTACTTTGTAATGTTGTTTTTAGCATAAGCAATCACATCTGTACGCTTTTGTTCTGATGTTGACCACAAGATTAACATCAATTCAGCCAAATCATCTTCAACCGTATAGAAATAGCAAGCTGGTACGTTCAATACCTCAGCAAACTTGCAAGCCAAGGAGAAATCAGGCGCATGCGTCCCCCGCTCATACTGATTCATCCTTGGACTGGCAGTAGCTTCGTCAATTCCTGCAAGTATACCTAAACGTTCCTGCGATAAACCCGCCCTAATCCGCGCTTCTTTTAGACGATGCGTCAACATGAGATCCCCCTTCCATTTCCAGTAAACAGGGGAATTCTCAGTGTTGCTTTGACAAATATTACTAAGTTATCCTTAGTATTGATGTTTTAGATCACCTTTTAAAAACACATTACACCAAACCTAAGGTTATCAAATTTTTTATATAAATAACAATTAGTTGAGGTAAACGAAATGGCTAAAAAAGACTGGCACCCAGCCGACATCGTCGCCGCCTTACACAAGCGCGGTACCAGTCTGGCGAAACTATCGCGGGAAGCGGGACTGGCCTCGTCAACGCTGTCGAATACCCTGACGCGCCCGTGGCCGAAAGGCGAGTGGCTGATTGCCATCGCGCTCGACATGCATCCATCAGAAATCTGGCCCGGTCGTTACCTCAATTCCAGTAACAAACGTGAACCCCGAAAACCGCTTTACCCCATGACAACAACCGACAACTCCGGGACATAACGACCCGCGCTGTGAGTGGCAGGACGCATTAACCAACGACACCTGACAGGAGAGTTGTTTATGCACACCGAACCACAACCCAACACCATCACGCTGATAACAGGAGGCCGCCATGTTTCTGGTCTCCCTGGCTGAAGGCTTTATCCACCTGTTCCAGGCCGCAGGCAAAATCTTCCTCGACATGATGACCGGGCTAATCCCGATGCTTATCTGTCTGCTGCTGGCCATCAACTTCCTGATGAAACTGGTCGGCACCGTGCGGATGGAGAAAGTTGCCGTCCTGCTCGGCCGCTCGCGCATTCTCACCTACGGCGTGCTGCCGGTACTCGGCTGGTTCTTTATGAGCAGCCCGGGCGCGCTGACGCTCGGTAAGCTCTTACCTGAGAAGAGTAAACCCGGCTATGAAGATGCGCTCGGCACCACTGCCCATCCCCTCACCAGCCTGTTTCCCCATGTGGTGCCGTCGGAGCTGTTCGTCTGGCTCGGCGTGGCCGCCGGGGTTAAGGCGCTCGGCCTGCCCGTCACATCGCTGGCGCTGCGCTATATCGCTGCCGCCATGCTGATTGGTTTAATCCGCGGGATTATCACCGAGTACCTGTTCCTGCGGCTCAGCAGGCGGGGGAATGCGCCATGATGATTTACTGCGCGCGTATCGTCGCCATTGGGTTGTTCGTCGCCGACGGCCTGACCGACAAAATGCTCATCACCTTCGACAGCAACGGGCCGAAGGACTGCCTCGATTACTCCCTGTCGCTGGAGCCGTCGTTCCGGGAAGAGAGCCTGATGATACTGCCCGGCGACAGCCTGATGCTGGCGGGGCACGACTATCTGGTGACTGCCGTTGGCAAGGGGGCTCAGCAGGCGCTGTTTGAACTCGGACATCTGACACTGGTGTTTAACGGTGACCTGAATCCCTGCCACGTCGGTGCGGTTCATCTCTCCGGCCCGGTGCCGAACCTGCGTGACCTGCACGGCAATCTGGTGATTGAGGAGGGACGGCCATGAACACGGTACTGATTCCGCCCGGTCCCGGCGGCTACGGTAAAGGGCTGTGGCTGCCCGTGGGCAGTGGTAAAAAGGTGCTGTCGCTGACCGGGCGGGAAATCCATCCTGTTGCGATAGAAATTGGCGCACTCACCGAATCGGAAGTGGTGAACGGCTTCGCCGATATCCCGCCTGATAACGACATCCTGTGCGTGGTGATTAACTGCGCCGGGTCCCTGCGCTGCGGCCTGTACCCGCAGAAGGGCATCCCGACCATCAACGTGCTCCCCACCTGGCGCGCCGGGCCGCTGGCGCAATTTATTACCGAAGAGAACTACGTTTCCGGCGTCACCCCGGAGCAACTGGTTCTGGTGGATACCGCCGAAGCCCCGGACAGTGAACCGGAATCCGTGCCTGTCGCTGCACCACGGGTTATCAGCACGCCACCGCCTCCACGTGGCGCGGAAAAACTGGTGCGCATGGTCGAGCAGACCGGCACCGCCGTCGGTCACGTTATCGCCCTGCTGTTCGCTGCCAGCCGTGAGGCGGTGGATGTGTCGCTGCGCAACGTCATCCCGTTTATGGCCTTTGTCTCGCTGCTGATTGCGCTGGTGCAGGAAACCGCACTCGGCAGCCTGATTGCCCACTCCCTGACGCCGCTGGCGAACTCACTGTGGGGACTGGTGCTGCTGTCGCTCATCTGCGGCATTCCGTTTCTCTCCCCGGTGCTCGGGCCGGGGGCAGCCATCTCACAGGTCATCGGCGTAATGATTGGCACCCAGATTGGCACGGGCGCGATATCCCCGGCCTTCGCCCTGCCCGCGCTGTTCGCCATCAACGTGCAGGTCGGCTGCGACTTCGTGCCGGTAGGTCTTTCCATGCAGGAGGCAAAACCCGAGACCATCGCGAAGGGCGTCCCTGCCTTTCTGCTCTCACGCCAGTTAACCGGGCCGCTTGCGGTAATAGTCGGCTGGCTGTTTTCCCTGGGCTTATTCTGAGGACATCATCATGAACAAAATCAGAGCCGCCGTGGTCGGCGCGGGTATCTACGGCAAACACCACATGAACGCGTACCGCCACAACCCGGACACGGTACTGGTCGCCATCTGCGACACCGACACAGAACGCTGCGACGACCTCGCCATGGCCTACGGCGTGATGGGCTATACCCGGCTGGATGTCCTGTTACAGGAGGAAGCCATCGACGTGGTTTCGGTGGCGACACCTGACCCGTACCACACCGAATCCATCCTCACCGCCCTGCGCCACGGCAAACATGTGCTGGCGGAAAAACCGCTCGCCACCTCAGTACGCGAGTGTGAGCTTATCGTGGAGATGGCGCGGCAGCGGGACCTGCTGGTCGGCGTCGATTTCCACAAACGCTGGGACCCTGCGGTGATGCGCATTAAGGCTGAACTGGAAAAGCCGGAAGCCGGGCGCATCCTGCGCGGTCATATCAGTATGGACGATGTTATCAGCGTGCCGACGGAGTGGCTGAACTGGGCGGGCGCAAGCTCCCCGGTGTGGTTTCTCGGCTCACACTGTTTTGACCTGGTGCGGCACCTTTCCGGACAGGAGGTGGTGTCGGTGTATGCCGTCGGGCAGAAACGGCTGATGACCGAATGCGGCCTCGATACTTTTGACAGCGTGCAGAGCCTGCTGACGATGGCCGACGGCAGTTCGTGGGTGGTGGAAAACTCGTGGGTGCTGCCGGAAGGCTTTCCGAAGGACAACGACGGGCGTATCGATATTCTCTGCGAGGCAACGTATATCCGCAGCACTTCACAGCATCGCGGGCTGGAAATCACCACGCCGGGCATGACGCTCACGCCCAACAGCTATTTCATCAACTACCGCAACGGTGTCGCCAGCGGTTTTGGTATCGACCCCATCAATGATTTTGTGCGGGCAGTCAGGAACAAGTCACCGTACCCGGTCACTGCAATGAGCGGACTGGCGGTAAGCCGTATTTGTGAGGCGGTACACCAGAGTCTCGAGAGTCAAAAACCAGTGTCATTAAAATAGTCGCCAGCAGGGATGCTGGTATCCGCAAGCCCGTTTACTCTGTATTCCCTAAAGAATGCCGCCATTTGTTATCCTTAATTCAACATTCATCGTTAGCACCATGAAGTATCCTGTCCCGATAGTCTTCCAGCTGATGCCGCTGCAGATAGCTTTCTACCTCCAGTGCCCAACGCGTTCCTTCGCCAAGCGTCGCGCGGCTATGGGTTGAGGCATAAAGATAGCGTGTATCATAAAGATTAATCAGCGTCTGATTTACACCATCGATTTTGCACTTAGGATTTTTGAGCTGCTGTTCTAAAGCCCGGACAATACGGGCCCGATGGTCTTGATCGGTAGCAAAATCCCGTTCCTGCAATTCGCTGAGCACCAGAAATGAAGGAGGGATCTCGTCAGCAATCGCTGCCTGTAAACGATAATGACCATCAAGAATAACAAATGATCCCAGCCCTGCTATATACCAGACAAGTACTGGAGGCAGCGCACCCTCCCGGCATTTTTTACGCCACCATTTCAACCTTCCGGCATCAGGTTGTATCGGATAACGCCCAAGTAGCAGGCTACCTCCCCACCACCAGTCCACGAATCTGACTTTGTTAGGATTGACCAAATCAGGAAAATCTTCGCCGTAGAGCGTCCAGCTACAGCCGATATTCCCGCTGCTTTCTGGGGCATCAAAACGCCAGCTATTTACAGGAACACGCTGTCCGGATAATTTCGGTAATGAATATTTGGCCTCCATCGGCCTTATCAGCCATCGGCGAGGAGACAGAAGAGGCACTGGCGCATTCATTAATTGCCGGGAAAAATAGCGACACCATTCACCTGTCCAGGCCCGTTTGCCTTTGCTTTTAATCCCCTCAATATCTTCAGATGTGACAGCCGGTAATAATGTCTGGCAAGCAGAATGATCGGCATTAAACACCAACCAGACACCGGAATGATCTTTCAACATTGATGCCCAGAATAATGTCTTACCGGAGACCTGTAGCGCCATTCGCCCATACCGACCACTTAGCATTTCCATTGCCACATCGGTCCTCTGGCTGCTCTTGAGTGTCAGCTCCAGACCCTGCCAGTTATTATTGCGATCAAAAAGATCTTTCCACCAATATTGGGTCATTATCATCTTCCCTGATAAACAGAGGGTTAGTCTAAAACCTTTAAAATTGTTCAGGTAGCTATTTATACGTCAACGTAAACGTTGCCGTGGCGTTCGCCTTCCCGGCCGTGATGCTCTGCGTAGTTTGATAATAGCGCGCCTGAAGCTGAACATATTCGTTACCCCCTGATGGCGAGGTGTAGTAATACCGCTCCTGACCGAACTGTACCGGGCTGTCTTCATAGCGATACCAGACCTGAACGCCGACACCGCTGGCATTAACGGGATCGCTGTCAAGTTTAATGACGCCGGGTACGCCTGCGTCGCTATCTGCCGTGGCGTCAATACGCACATTAATCCGCGCGCCCTGAACACAACTCAGATTGATATTGAATGTCTGCCAGGCCGTTCCGGTACCCGGACCGCTGAACTCACTTTTGTCATGATCCCCCAGCGGGACATTAACCGGGTTAGTGGTAACGGAGCAGGATTCAGAGGTAATGGTATTTGTGCCATTCAGGGTGACATTGGCAAAATAAAACTGGTTTGCCACCGAGGCCCGCGCCAGCATACCGGTATCCAGGGTTCCGCCCGTAATATCGCCCGTTTTGATTAATTCAGCTTTAATACCATCAGCACCGATGTAAATATAAACATTCGCGCCCGCGCTCTGGTCATAGGGAAGCACTTTACCGGAAGAGCTGTTCGTCAGCCGGATACCAACCCCTGGAACATTAGTGTTATAGATATTCCCCCCCAGCGTGCTCAGCGTTCCCCATTTACTCAGCTCCCAGCGGTAGGTCCATGCTTCACTGCACCCCGCAATGTTATTGCCGCCGTTATACGCCCCCGTGGTGGCCGTGGCGATAACACTACCCACCGCAGAATCCCGCTGCACTGCCACATTGCCAAAGCTGAGATAACCAGAGATCTCCGATGTCACGCCATTAGCAAACTGGCATGAGGCCTGTGCGCCAAAAGCAACCAGCCATAATGCCAGCAATAGGCAGCCTGATTTTAATAATCCTTTCATTCCCGGCACTCCTGTTCAGTTTCCGTTACCGGCGCGTTTGCGGCACTCTCCGGTAGCCGATAATGCACCACGCACTGCTGTTTTCCGTTCCAGTTCACCGTGATATCACCTTCATCCGGGACGCCCGTCAGGTATACCTGTCCGTCATCGCCAACGATGCCGCTGCCGCCTTCCTTCATTTTCGCCTGAGCGCCGAACGGCACCGGCAACCCACGGTAAAGCAGCGTCATCAGTACGCGCCGTCCGACGCGGGTGTTGAAGTCCGCCATCACCACTGCTCCCTGCGTTGGCGTCACCGTCTGCACGGCGGTGTCGATATCGACTCCATTACCGAGCGTGCTGGTGTCCAGTGCGATGCGGTTTTTCCGGTAAGCGTTGACGTACGGCACGACCGCATAGCCGCGCCAGTCGGTATAGACCCCGGTGTTGTTCTGCACCTTCGCGTCGTCCGCGCCGGGCGCTTTCACGATGGCAAGTGAGTCACCGAGCGGCTGGGAAAGCGTGATGCCATGCGGATGGACGACAATCCCCCCTTTCAGGCCATAGTTCACCTGCTGCATATCGTCGTCATAGTTGTAGCCGCCGGTGATTTCCCCCTGCCCGCTTTTGTAGTCGGCGTTGATATTGCCGGAGCCGCCGGTACCGTGGTTGGTGTAGCTCTGCTGCAGGCTGTAGCTAAGGTTGTTATCGGCAAGCGCCGTCCCATTGAGGCCCACCTGCTGACTGGTGTCACCGTGCTTCGCAGTGTTGACGCTGTAGCTGGCCCACGCGTTCGGCATAAAGCGGCTGAGAGGAACCTGGATGCTGAACGCCAGCTGCTGGTCGGCAGGTTGGGTGCTGTCCGGATAATCACTGTAGCTGTAGGAAACGCTGTAGCTGATACCGTTGATATTGCCGTTCCAGCCGGTACTGAGGGTGCGCTCGTAACCGTCCTCATGCCAGTAATCCTGCTGGTAGCCGGAAACAAAGAACGAACCGTAGCTGCCGATACTCTGGGTGAGATCGAGCTGGAGTTTCTGCCGCTTGTTGTACGTCAGCCGCCAGCCGTCGTCGCTGTCTGAGCGTAAATCGTTCGCCTCCTGGAAGGTGTAGAAACCCTCCGTGGAATAGCGGTACGCCGCAAGCGTGAAGCTGGTATCGGTGGCCTGAAAATCTTTTGAGTACTGCACCCGGTACGACTGACCGTCGTGAGTTTCATCGTTATTCAGCGTGGTGTGGGCGGCGGTTATGTCAGCGGAAACCGAACCCAGCTCGCCGAGACCAACCCCCAGTCCTGCCGCCCCGGACTGATAGTCCTCCGAGTACAACGTGCCGCCATAAATCGTGATGGCATGTGGCAGGCCGTAAATCGCTGTTATCTGGCCGAACTCCGGCTCATCGCTGTCGCTGTTGCCGCTGCGGTATTTCCCGGCGGTGAGGGCATATTTCAGACGGCCTTCACGCTGCATAATCGGTACCGCCGAGAACGGCTGGATGAAGGTTCGCTCGCTGCCGTCGGCCTCTTTTATCGTGACCTCCAGATCGCCGCTGCCCGATGTCGGGTAGAGATCGCTGATGGCGAAGGCCCCCGGTGCGACGTAGCTCTGATAGATGGTGTAGCCGTTCTGCTTAATGGTGACCTGGGCGTTCGACTGTGCAATACCGCGGATGATCGGGGCAAACCCGCGCAGGCTGTCCGGCAGCATATTGTCATCCGACGCCAGTTGCGCGCCGCGAAACTGCACACTGTCGAAGATGTCCGACGGGGTATAGCTGTCGCCGAGCGTCAGTTGCCCCTGCAGGCGCTGGATATCCCGCTGAAGATACGTGTTCACTGAATCCCAGTGGCTGCCGTTATCCTCGTCGTAATTCCAGGTGGAATAGTAGCGCAGCCGCCACGCGCCGAGGTTCAGCCCGCTTTGCAGGTTAGCGTAGTAGTTATCATCGGAGCCATTTTCTCCGTCGCGCCAGGTATTGCTGCCGCTGAGGTTATAGTTCAGCAGTGCGGCAGGTACGCCCTCGTCCCATTCGGACGGATCCACCCAGCCGCGCGCGGTGGCGCTCATCGCCGCCTGCGGGATACTGAGATTCAGTTGCAGTTTACTGAAACGCAGTTCGCTGGAAGCCATCGGGATATAGCGGCCAATATCCTCCAGCGGTTTGTCCGCAGGCAGTGCGGCAAGCGCAGGAAACGCGGCGGTATTCACGCCCCAGTCTTTCAGCATCGCAGGGGTTAACTGCGCGCTGAGTTTTTTATCCGGCCCGGCAACAAAGGCAATGTCCTGCGCTTCGCCCTGCTGCTCGCCGTTCACATACACCGTCACCCGGTAAGTACCCGGTAGCTGGCCATCGGCTTCGGCAAAGGCAGATAAGTCCACAACTGGCTGGCCCGGACTGTCCAGCTCCAGCGCGTGGGTATTGAAGGTCTCGCGGGCTTCCGCATGACGCAGATAACCCAATAGCAGCACCATAATCAGCAACAGCGCCAGCAGGAAGATCATCAGTCGGGAATTCGGGTTATTCATATTCCCTCCTTCAGAGCTTACGGCTTTCGGTCTGACTGACGCCGCCGTAATCACTGATCGACTGCCAGCTCACCATGGACGCCGTGGCCGATGGCAGCGTGAAGCTGACGCTGCCTTTCGGCGGCACCATATCGGCCTCTTTGATCTCCTGCCCGTCCACCTTTAAGGTGAACAAAGTGACGTAGTAAGACGTGGGATTGCTGACCGTAAGACGATTGCCGCTACGGGAGACCGACAGGTGGTGGTAAGCCGTCTCCGGCTGTCCTTCCAGCCCCGCCGGGCGGTAAAAGAGTTTCAGGCGGGATTTCACCACCACCTGCAGAACGTTGTTATGCGGCACGCTGTCGTCGGTGGCGGGAATGGACTTCACGTTCAGCCAGAACACCGATTCCCGGTCTTCAGGCAGGCTCCCTCCAGTGCGCACAATGCGCAGGATGTTCTCTTCGCCTGGATTAATGCGAAACAACGGCGGCGTGACGATAAACGGTGTTTTGCTGCCTTTCACGCCACTGTCCACCCAGCTCTGCACCAGCCAGACGCCGGATCTGTCGGGGTTGCGTATAGAAGCGGAGGTCTCTTTTTTGTCGCCGTTATAAATGATCCGTGTCCCGCCAATGACAATCCCGGCCTGTGCCTGCACGGTAAATACGGCCAGCAATAGCGCCAGCAAAATGTCTGCATACCTGTTCATCTTGTTATCTCCGGACGAAAAATACGCATCCCTGCGAAACGCTCCCTGTTATGCGGCGGCGCATGGGTAGGAGGAGGAGAATGCGCCCCGCGACGGCACAGCGTTATTTGTAAATGATGGTGAACTCAGAGGTACCGTTTGCTGTACCGGTGGTGACCGCCGGGCCTGTGGAGACATAGCGGGCGACAAAGTCGAGCGCGTTTGCGCCTTCTGCGAGGGTGTAGTCGGATGAAGCGGAGTGCAGCGGGATGGCCGTGCCGTTTTTATCTGCGATCTGGATCCCGACCCCGGTGGCGATGCCCGTGCCACTGTCCAGCGCCAGCAGACTCTGGTCGTTGTTATCGGATGTCCCGTCAAATTTCACATTTGCACCAGTGACCGTTTCCGGGCACTCGCTCACGTTGATGGTAAATTGCGTTGGCGCCGCTCTCATCCCCTTCGCCCCGTTAAGGGCGGTCTGGGCAACATTGCCGAGGTTCACCGGTAGATTCTGGGAGCCAGTGTCGATCTTGCAGGTCTGGTCAGTAATGCTACCGATGAAATGGATGGTACCGTCGGCAGCCATGGCATTAGCCGCCGCCAGCATAAAACACGCGCTTAACATCGTTTTTTTCATGTGTTTCTCCTTGATGAAAGAACATTCGGGACTCGGCCCCGCATCACTCTGGCGGTGAAAAAATCTGCATTAGACTTTCCCGTTAGTGCCAGAGTGGTGAGTTCAGGAGAAAATGATGTGGAAGAAGAGAATGAGAAATAAAATGCCATCGGCAGAGGGGCTGAGCTTGCGGAATGGCATAAAACAGTAAGGCGGTGAGCAAATGAAAACTGGCAACGTGGACGACTCACGCACGTTGCCAGCAGGGTACCAAAGGTGTGTTAAGCTGCATTAGATCAGAATAATTATTTAAAAACAGAGAGATAATCCGTTATCAAAAGGGGTCTCAGAAAAATTTTGACACTTTGCTAAATTTTTCTGATACTACTTTACATTCTGGCACTAATTGTGTGGTTTTCTCTCATATTCCCCCAGACATTCATAAATCTCTGCGTATTTGTCGCCGTATAAATCACCGTATGCCGGATGTTCCGGTGCCCCAGATAATCCTGTATCAGACGCGTATCACGCCCCAGGTCCGCCAGCGCGTAGCCGCATCCGTGCCTCAGCATATGGGGATATGCGGAAATACTGACACCGCCCAGTTCGCCGTAACGTCTGAGCAATAACCTGACCTGGTGACGCGACAGCGGGCCTCCTTTCTGCGACAGAAAAAGCCAGTCGCTGTCTGCCTCCCGCCAGCGGCGGCGCACCTTCAGCCAGCGCATCAACGCGGGCAATTCGGCATCAAACAGCGGATGCTGCGTTGAGAGACTGTTTTTAAGCCGTCGGACATAGACCGAACGCCCGACCAAATCGATATCCGACAGGCGCATCCCACACAGTTCACTGACCCGCAGACCGTGTAAAAAACACATCTGAATCAGGCAGTAATCCCGCTCAAAATGGATCCCTCTGTCCGCTGCAAGCAGTATCTGTCCCACTTCATGGCGGGTCAGATGTTTTCGTTTTACTGGCATAAGTCTTGCTCCTTAAACACAATAAAAAATGAAGAAAAAAACAGGCCGGAACCACTTTCGTAGCCCGGCCTGAACCACAGAATAGCACCAGAAAGCCCAACAAAGGTTGATGCCAGACTCAACAATTTTCACGGGCGGGCTCCAGTTTTCAGCAGTGATCTTATGGGCATTGCGCTACACCCGGCAGAAGAAAACTCTGTTGCTGGAGGCGTTATGCCAGACCGCTTTTCTCTTCTGTTGCCCCTGATGCTGTGCGCCGCTTTCCCGCTCAGAGCCATTACCACGCCGGAAATCGCCGCTTCCGCCCTATCGCCGGACTGCGTGAACTATCGGGTGGTCGGCCTGTGCTACTGGCTCTATTGCACGCCGCTCGGTTGCTCGGTACGCACGTCGGTGAAGGTCAGTCATTTCCGCCCGGATCTGGTGGTGTCGGCTTACAGCAACACCGGGCAAAATCCGTGGGCGGAGATGACGTTACTCAGCCCACCGTTGCCCGGCATTGCCGAAGGCGGCGGCGACACCAATCCGCGCTCGGCCAGCCAACACAGCAAGATCCGCTTTAAAAATGCCGATGCCATTGGCTTCCCGGCAGGGGATGAACTGGCGACGTTTTTCACCCAGTTTGGCTATATCTGCTCGCCTTCATCGCAGCCTTTTCAACCGTACTTTTTAAGTCAACTCGATACGCTGGCGTGGCGCAGCGGTGTGCCGGAAATGACATACCCGGAGGCGCTGACGCCAGGCATGCGGGAAGTCGGTCAGAACGGCGATATATGGGGCAATGTCTACCCGCACGCCGGAGCCATCAGCCAGACGCACGACTATAAAGCCGCTGCCGTTATCGCCCAGCGTGTGGCCGACCTGGTGACACGTACCGGACAACCGCATATCTACACGCCGCTGACGGCTTCATCCCGCGCCGGATACTGGCCGCCCTCCCCGGTTATCGAAGGCGACAGCGATAACCATCGCTGGCAAATGCTCTCGCCGAAAAAATCCGCCGCCTGTTCGGTGTTCCCGGATGGCAGCGCCACCGACACCTACGCCGACAAGCTGGCGCAGGATGGTGCGTACACCTGGACGCTGTGGCGGCCTTACAAATGCTGTCCGCGCCGGGGGCAAACCTTCCTCGGCAGTACGGGTTAACGGAGGCGGTGATGAGAGCCCTTTGCCTGGTCTTATTGTTTTTCTCCTGGGTTTGCGTGGCGGCAGACGCCTACAGTTTCCGCACGCGAGGCGCGGTTGACGACCTGCTTTACTACCAGATTGGCGGCGGCGAGGCGGTAATGCCGCCACCCGTGCGCCGCAGCCCCTCGCCGCTCAGCGTGGGGATTGGCTGGAACGCCGATATGATGTGCGGCAATTTCGATATCGACACCACGGTGCGCAACCAGCTAAATGGCATCACCAATGGCTTCCAGCAACTGATGGGCAACGTTATCCAGAGCGCCACCGGGGCGGTTGCCAGCCTGCCCGCGATGATTATCCAGCGCGCCAATCCGCAGCTTTATGATTTGTTGACCAACGGCGTATTACAGGGACGGCTGGATTTTGATAAATCGCTGCTGAACTGCCAGAAAATGGCGGAGAAGATGACCGATTTAGCGACAGATTCCGCCTGGTTCTCCGGAGCCAAAGCGGAGAATTACCAGTCCCTCGCCGCCAGCGATAATGACGCCATTCGCACCGACCAGAAAGCGGCAAAAGAGGCCGCCGAAAAGGGTAAACGCTGGGTGGGTGGCGAAAAGCGCGGCGGCAAAGGCCAGCCGCCGATTAAGGTAGTCCATGACGCCACCGCCGCAGGCTGGAATATTCTCAACCAGCAGCCCGCCACCAGCACCACGTCTCTTACCGTCTCCGAATGCGACGGGGAACTTTGTAACACCTGGACATCCCCTGAAGAAGCCGCCGGATGGATGACCCGTGTTGTCGGCGAGCAGACCATCAGCGTGGCGCAGGCCACCGACGATCCGGATGCGCGTTCCGGCGCTCAGGCTGGGATCGGCCTGCATCCGCTGATCGATGAAGAAAAGGCGAAGATCCTGCCCCTTCTGACCGATCTGGTTAATGGCAGCCAGAAACCCGGTTTCGACAATCTGGCGAAAGCCTCCGGCGGATCCATGCAGCTTACCCGCGGCGTGGTCGAGGCGCTAGGCGACGACCCGGACGTTGCCGTCCTCACTGAACGACTGGCGGGAGAACTGGCGTTGGCCCGCATCACCGAACAGGCGCTGCTAGCCCGGCGCACGCTGCTCGCGGGCATGCGCGAGCCGAATATCGCCAACGTCAAAGAAGCGCAGGACAGCTTAGGCAAAACCACCGCCCAACTGGATAAAGAGCTGAGCCAGCTTAAGCTGGAACTCGATTTCCGCCAGGCGCTGACGCGCAATACCGCCAGCCAGATCCTACAACGCAAACAGCAGCGCGATCAGCTTCAGGGACAGGCGGTGGAGGTGCCGGACGATAGCGACCGCCGCTTACATCAATTGAATAACCCGCAGCCGGACAGCCCGCGATGACCGCCAACAGCTATTTCGAGTATGTGCTCACCCTGCTCAGCTGGCTGGTGAACAACGGCGTGTGGCACACGCTGACCGCCACCGGGCTGTTCGCCCTGCCCCTGCTGGCAAAACTGATTGCCCTGTGGCTGAAAGCGCGCGGCCAGGGGACGGACGAAGGCAACGTCGCCCGCCTGCTGGTCGTCTGGGTGGAGCACTCACTCTACAGCGCCCTGCTGGTGATCCTCTTTACGGGTGTGCCGTTCCTCAATGTCGATATCAATGCACTCACCTACGACAGCCAGCGCACAAAACAGTGCGGCTGGTCGGTGGTACAGCCCGGCGATTCCGGATATGCGCCACTGATCAATGAACTCAGCGGCCAGAGCGCCTCGGTGCCAGTGTGGTGGTACTTCACCCACGCACTGGGCAAGGGCATCACCAGCGCCGCCGTCGCGGTATTGCCCTGCAAGCCGGACCTGCGCCAGTTGCGCTTTGAAGTGCAGCACACCCGGATTGCCGATCCGGCGATGGCGCAGGAGTTACAGGATTTCGTTAACGACTGTTATGGCCCGTCGCGCGCACGACTCAAGCGGCTGGGCAGTGATATCAGCGAGGAACAGAGCCGGGAGGTGGACTGGGTGGGATCGTCTTTTTACCTCTCCACGCCGGGCTATTACGACCACGATCATTCCCGCTCACCCCGTGTCGCCTGGCCTTATGACGCCAGCCGCGATGATGGCCTGAGTGATACAGGTGGCGGAGGCTATCCAGCGTGTAAGGAGTGGTGGTCCGATGGCGATGCGGGGCTGAAAAACCGCCTACTGAAGCAGGTCGATACCACGCTCTGGCAGCAACTGCAAAAACTGGGGCAGTCGAAAGAGGAATATGAAAAAGCGGTACTGCGCTCGCTGGTGAGCCCGCGCAATATGCAGGTATCGCAGGGCGGGCTGGTGTACAACGGGTTTGGTGGGAGTGCGGGGAATAATCTCAGCCAGACGCAGTTGCTGAGTCGTGTGGGCGGGATCATTGGCGCGGGGCTTTCGAGCTACGCCCTGTTTCCGGCTTTTGATAACGTCCGACAGGCACTGCCGATGGTGCAGGCTTTCCTCGAAATGGCGCTGGTGATTTGTATTCCGGTGATCCTGCTGTTCTCGGCATGGGATCTTAAAACGGTCATCACGCTAAGCTTTGTGCAGTTCGCCCTGTTCTTCCTCACCTTCTGGTGGGAACTGGCACGCTGGCTGGATAACTGGCTGATGCAGATGATGTACGACAGCGACACCCACTCGTACTTCAACCTCTGGGGCCTGCAAAACACCTCCGACGATCTGATTGTGAATATTATTATGGGCGTGATGTTCCTAGTGTTACCCGCATTCTGGCTGGGCGCGCTGACGTGGGCAGGCGTCAGGATCGGCACAGCAGTCGCTGGGGTGATGGGCAGCGCTGTCGGTGATATCCGCAGCGCTGGCGAACAGGTCGGGAAAATGATCGTCAGTAAAACGCGTTTACCGTAGATAATATTCTTGAGAAGGTTTTAAATCTGAATAATCATCTAATAACAATAACTGGCAAAAAGTATTAGAAAATGGCTTCAATCTATCCTTACATATTTTTAAACGGTTTAAATAAAAAAGGTCGAATCAAACTATCCCATTTATGCCTGAACCAACCATATGCTGAAGGAAAGGAAAAATAGTCATCAAACGAAATATCCTTTGTAGCAGCACAGGCTTCATTGAGTGTATTTTTATTTTTGGTTATAACAATTCTAGCACCAGCTAACGTTCTGAATGGCTCTCTATATTCTTCTGTTGTTGTCGATCTACTAATAGCCTCTGCTGCATTCTGGAGAATTTTTGAAACATGTTCAGTAAACTCAATAACAGATTTTTCGAGTTTCATATGTTTTTGGGAAGGTTTGATGTTAATCCCCCTTCGAACAACTCTTTCATAGGAATTAAAAAACGAAAGTTTGATCTTATTCGAATTATCCATAAGACGCAGCAACTCACACACAAATTCATTTTTATTTTTATAACTAATAACTGATTCAGCTCTAACTAACCCTCTGACCATCTCTGTTTCTAGTAACATTACTCTCATTGGTAATGATGTCATTTCGTCAAGAAAATCATTTGCCGCCTGATGCGCTCGCTCAATATTTTTGGCATGCCAAAGCCTCTGAGCAAAATAAATAGCTAGGACTGGTACCACTGCATTTATTAAAGATATGACTTTGTCAAAGTAACTTACACTTTCACTCATGATGCTCCCCTATAATCGAGCACAATATTAGTCTCATCAAAAATAAAATTCAGTAAACATTTGCAATATTCAATATCACTAGATTTTTAGCCATTAATTCAGAAAGTTACATCTACTTGGTGCACCGTAAACTCTTCAGCCCAAGTAAAGATTTTCCCCTCCCTTTTATCATCCGCGCAGAAAACACTACCGCCAGCCATGCAGTAAGTTCGCCATGTATCCGGAAGGTGCGAACGGCGCAAATGCGCAGGATACCCGTACCATTCCATCCCGCAGGGAAATGCCCTGCGAAGGGTGTCCCCTGCTCATTTACAGGAGAAACACCATGTCGCTTTTCGATAAAAAACCATCGTTAATGCCGGTGGTTATCGCCCCTGATGTCTGGCAATCCGCTGTGGAATTTCCCGCCGACCCGCAGCAGGTGGAAGAACGGCTGGGCAATCTGTTGCTCGTCGTACTGCTGACCCTGCGCACCGCCGGGACGTCCCGCAAGAAAGTCACCTTTACGATCTACTGCCAGCCGCCGCAGGGCGATATGAAAGTCCCTGTCGCATTACCGCTGTCGCTCAACTATCACGGCCACTATGTGCAGGTCTCGATGGCTGAACAGGCATAACCTCTCCCCGCCGGAGTCGCTTCCGGACGGAGGTGGTTCCGGCTTCTTCCATGAGGATCGCACAATGGACAGAAGCAACGATATCTACCAGAAAGTCACCGACCAGATTATTGCTGAGCTGGAAAACGGCAATGTGCCGTGGATCCGCCCGTGGCGTGATGGCGAGCCGCCGTTCCCGATCAATGCGTTATCCGGTCGTCCGTATCACGGCATCAATATACCGCTGCTGTGGAACAGCGCCGACAAGCAGAGTTTCGCCAGCGACCGCTGGCTGACGTTCCATCAGGTCAGCGCGCTCGGCGGGCAGGTGCGCCGGGGGGAGAAATCCTCTCTGGCGGTGTTGTATCTGCCGCGCACACAGGAAGAGACCGATGCACTCGGCCAGCCGTTGCTGGATAAAGACGGTGAGCCAAAGGTGCGGCATTTCGGGATTATTCGTGAATTTCGGCTGTTTAACCTGTCGCAGTGTGACGGCCTGCCGCAGTCGCTGTCCGAGCCGTTTACCCGACCCGCAGAGCCTGTGGAGATGGCCGAAACCATTGCGAAGAATAGCGGCGTGACGCTGCGCCATCGCCGCCAGTCGAAAGCGTATTACAAACCCGCGACCGACCTGGTGATGATGCCGCACCCGCAGCAGTTTGAAAGCAGCGAGGCGTACTACGCCACGCTACTGCATGAACTGACGCACGCCACCGGTCACGCTTCACGCCTCAACCGCCCCGGTATTGCCGGAGCAGAACGCACCGAAGCACTCTACGCCGCTGAAGAGTTAGTGGCGGAGATGGGTAGCGCCTTCCTTTGCGCCCATTGCGGCATGCAGGGCAGGCTCCAGCACGCCAGCTATATCGGCTACTGGCTGGATATCCTGCGCCAGGACAAGCGGGCAGTGATCCGCGCCAGCGGTATGGCGCGCCACGCCAGTGAATGGCTGCTCAACGCTGTACCACAACCCTGTCAGCTTAGCGCCTGACAGCCCACCCGCACGGGGAGTCTTCCCCGTCGGGGAGTTGCTCCCCTTTTTCTGAGGAGCAATGTATGGGACTCGATCTCTTCTTTTTCGAACGGGCAAAAAACGCGCCCGATGAAAGCCAGTACGCCAGAGTGGGTTATTTCCGCAAGGTGAACCCGCTACTTAAATGGGTGGATAAACACGTTGGGCTGGTGCGCAACCAGGTACTGTTAGAAGTCACAAAAGCACATTTGCAGGCGCTTCTGAGCGACCTGCAGAGCCTGACGCCGGATAACTGCGGTGCGGTTTATCCCACGATTGACGGCTTTTTCTATGGATATACCGATTATGGAGAACACTACTGGAAAGACGTTCGCGCCGTCACCCACTGGGTGAAGGAAACCCTAGAGACGTTTGATTTTGAGCGAGACAGGCTGATGTTTTATGCCTGGTGGTAAGTAAATATAAGGCCCTGTAACGGGCCTTATATTTAATAATATTGACAACCATTTTTATTTAGTAATCAACTCGATCTACCAATGGCTTTCCTCGCCGTTCACCCAAATATATCGAACCATATTGTTCCCAGCTGTCAAAGTTAGTTGCGATATCTTCCTGTAAAGAGTCTTTGATAAGCTCAACGCTATGAAGAAGAATATTAATATTTTCTTTATCAATTTCGCATTTATCTTTAAAGTATTTGACTAAATTTTCTAATCTATCAGTTGGATCAGGATGAGTCTTGATGATAGAAAATGATGGTGAAATTTGCTCCCTGACGCTTTTAAGAATATCTATGTAGGCGAAGAAAAAAAATAGCAGCAGTAACAATACGATGAACAGCAGGCTCACTTAAATCCTGACGATTTATCGCATCAACATCTGCATCCAATTCTTGTTGCTGTCCATGTGTAAAATACTTAGGAGTTTTCCCATCAATATCTTCAATTGCATGATGCATCACATCATCAATTAAATTAGCATTATCCATATGCCCTAAAAAATAATGTGAATACTCATGAGCTATAAGAAATAACATTTGATCATCAATGTAACGAGATAATTCCTGTTCAATTTCTTCTGGAACTTCACCTCTGGGGTCTATGTCAAAATCTAGAGACTCTGATTTGAGCATTATTCTTAACGCAATTTTAAGTGCGCAGAACCTTACGTTGTCTGGAATTTCAACATCAGCATTAAAATTAACAAAGGCCAAATTCATAAAATACAAAAAATATTTTAAAGATTCCGATAAAGTGATAATATTACCGTATGGCGTATTTATTATTCTCCCATTGGGATCGTTACAGAAAACCAAACCTGAAGCTATACTATCAACATACTCTTTATCTTTATCAGAAAGATTATTCAGATATTTTTCGAAAACATCATACTTAAAACTGCTTTCGAAAGACCAATCATCTTTACCTGCTCTCATCCTTGCAAGAAAAACCCTATGAATCCGTATGTGTTCAATTGTTGCATTAGCTCGTAATTTTAAAAGGTAATCGTTTTCATTTTTGACATCAAATATACGTTCAATTTCATCTTTAGAACATAGAGACATATAAAAGCCTCTTTCATAAGTATCTAGCTTCATACATCCTCCATAAAAATTGTTATCATCATTATTTTCTATTTTTAGTTATAAAGATTCTAGTTTTTCTTCGAAAAAAAATGGTGAAGATAAAGGAAGGGCTACAAGGGCAAAGGGGCCTGCCCGGAAAGGGGAATTATGCTGAAGTGGTTACGAAGATCACCCCAGAACCAGCTACCTGCGCCAGATGCTACGCTGCCGGAGGGCTGGTTTGCGCCACTATCCGCAGAGCGATTGTTGGCAACACCGTTACGCCAGTCCTGTTTGCAGCAGTTATGGCAACTGACCCCGCTGCCGGATACCCTGTTTGATAGCTGGATCCTCACGGCGATTCATCGCTTCGCCACGTTGGTACAACTGCTGCCCGCCTCACAAAGTCATCACCATTCCACTCCCGGTGGGCTACTGGATCATTCGCTGGAGGTTGCCTGCAACGCCATCCGACTGCGCCAGGGTTACCTGTTGCCACCAGAAGCGGGTGCGGAAGAACAGGCCCGACAGGCCAGCGCATGGACAGTCGCAGTGGTCTGCGCGGCATTGCTGCACGATACGGGAAAAATCGCCGTGGATATGGAGATTCATCAACGTGATGGCACCCGCTGGCATCCGTGGCAGGGTAAACTGACACAGCCTTATCGCTGGCAGTACGAGAGCCACGGTCGCGACTATCATCTGCATCCGGCAGCTGGCGCAATGCTGATTAATCAGTTGATACCCTCGCCATTACTGGACTGGCTGGCCGGATACCCGGCGGCTTTTGCGTCCCTGATTTATCAGCTCACCGGACACTACGAAAGGGCTGGCTCGATGGTGGAACTGGTACAGCAGGCCGATAAAGCCTCTGTCGCCCGATACCTCGGCGGCGATATCAAAACCGCGCTGGCGCAAAAGCCCTCTTCCTTCCCCCAGCAACTTCTTACCGCCTTACGCTCACTGGTACAGAACGAGTACCGGCTCAATAATCCCGAATGCGGATCAGATGGCTGGTTGACGGAGGATGCGCTGTGGCTTATCAGCAAAACCACCGCCGACCGGGTTCGCGCCTGGCTGCTCCAGCATGGCGTAGCCAGCGTACCGGAAAATAACAACCGCCTGTTTGACGAACTGCTGGCACATCAGCTTATCGTTGCCAATGAGGATAAAGCGATCTGGCGCTGCATTATCCGATCGGATAAGGGCTGGTCGCCCGTTGAACCGCTGACGCTGCTGCGCCTGACGCCGTCTGCAATATGGGAACCAGGCGAACAACGTCCCGCCTGTTTTGCCGGTGATGTGACGCCGGTAAGCGAAGCTGAACCCGTTCCTGAACTTAGCGCTCCCGCTCAACCGCTGCCGGAGATAGCAGACGACCCGAGGCTTGGTGACAATAACAATTTCCTGCAGTGGCTGAAGAACCACACCAACCCTTCAGGCACGGTGAATACCCGGAACGGCAAGGTACATGTGGTGGAAAACCATCTTTTCTTGATTTCGCCGGGGATCTTTAAGACATACGCAGCAGAAACTACAGGCGATAGCGGCGACGGCTGGAAACTGGCACAGCGAATGTTTCAGGAGTCAGGGCTTGCCCTGCGCTGTAATGATGACAGTTTTATCTGGTCCTGCGAGGTTCGGGTTCCACAAAAGAAAAGTAGTCAGTTGAAAGGTTTTCTGATGGAAGATCCGAAGCAGGTGTTGGGGGAGAAAGTGCCGGTGAATAATCCGTGGCTGAAGTTGCTGCGCGAATAGCAATTTATATCAAAATACTCTCTTCCACCGAGCTACAGCGAATGGGCTTTAATACCTAAAGAGCCGCATGATATTCAATAATTGATTTCAATTCTTCAGGCGAAAAAGGCGGATTACGCCGATGCAACATGGCGTGGCAATTAGGGCAGACGGGAATAAGATCTTTTTTGGGATCCAGAGAGTAATTCTCTTTGATGTCTGATAGCGGAATCAGGTGATGTATATGGATAAAACCTTTTGCTATCTCACCATACACCTTCATCATATCAATACCACATACTCTGCACAGACAACCATGCCAGGCTAATGCGGCCTGGCGGGCCTTACGGTCGCGTTCATAGCGGTTAACCGTTACCTGCGTAGCTGCACCTTCATTAAATACGCTCTGCGGCGGCAGTTCATCAGGAAAAATACTGATGGCAGGCTGCTCGTTACCCAAATTTTTCTCAACGATCTGAAACCCTTGATCGGTAAGCAACTTGACGCATTTCGACTTGATACCACCACTAAAATCTTCAGGGGAAAACTCAACGCCTGTCATATTTGAAGCAGCAATACCGACTATAGCTTTCGGTGGATAACTGCGCCCTTCAAAGACCACATCATACAGCCTGGACTCGCTGAACTGGTGGTGTACACCTTCATCATAGGCGCGCATAGCCGCAATAATGCATTCCCTGGAAAGCTGGTCTGGCAGTTTCTTCTTCATTTACAACTCATCATCCCTGAAACGACATATGCTAACTCTTTATTTTATAGCATATTAATTTATCCGGTAATAAACAGCACTATTCAATTTCACGTTACCGGCATAGGGGCATTAGTGCAGCGGCAACGTAACGTAGCGGCAGAGAAATCGCGCCTCATGCTGATTGTCCAGCCGTACCTGAAAGATATCGTGTATATCCTGCGCGGATGCATCCTCACGCCACGCCAGCAGACCCCGTTGGTTCATGCGGATAATAATCTGATCGGGCGTTTCGCCCTGATTCAATGCTTCGACTACCTGTTGCAGAGGAAGCGGTAGCGTCTGAGCAGGCCACATCACTTCAACGCTCACGAGCTGGCGGTGTGTCCGGGGTAACATCGGTAGTTTCCTCCATAGCTATAATTTCGCGGTTAATCAGCCATGAAATAGGGACGTTTTTCACATTTGCAAGTTTTGCCGAGAGCCCCATTTAAAGGTCGATACGTCTCTGGTAGTGAAGTCTCTTCTCAGACAAATCCCGACAGTCTGCACCAAGCGCCTGAGGATATGTCGATAAAACGCATTTTTTTAAACATATAGCCAAAACATGTTTATGCCATCGACACGTTGCGGCGATATGTCGATAAAACACGATTTTTTAAACATGATGCCGTGACATGCTTATAGAATCGACATATGATGTCTATATGTCGATAAAATCGGTTTTTATAAACATATGAACTGGAATCCCGAAGCCCCTTACAACGATCTGCCAAAACTGCCGCCTGATCTGCAGCAGATAGAAACACGTAATGTACTAAAAGCGTGTATAAATGCGCGCGTGGCAATTGCAGAGCTGAAAACGGCGGGTGAGTTGATCCCCGATCAGGGATTGTTGATTAACATTCTCCCGATGCTGGAAGCGAAAGATTCCTCACGCATTGAGAACATCGTAACGACCAGCGATCAGCTCTTTCAGTATGCTGATCGTGCAGACGGAGCAGATCCAGCAACCAAAGAAGCATTGCGTTATCGTACGGCGCTTTATGATGGTTATACCCATCTTGAGACCTATCCACTTTGCACAAACACCGCAATCGCTATCTGCACCAAATTACGCGCAGTTCAGACCGATATAAGGAAAACACCGGGCACGGTACTGCGCGATCAGAATAACAGCGTGGTGTATACGCCCCCGGTGGGTGAAGATACCATCCGTAACTTATTGGCGAACTGGGAGCAGTTCATACATGGCGATGATGATTTAGACCCATTGGTGAAAATGGCTATTGCGCACTATCAGTTTGAGTGCATCCACCCTTTTCCGGATGGGAATGGGCGAACAGGCCGTATCCTGAATATTCTTTACCTGATTCAAAATGAATTGCTTTCACTGCCTATCCTGTACCTGTCACGCTTTATCCTGGAGAGACGTAGTGATTACTACACTCTCTTGCGTAGGGTAACAGAGGAAGGAGACTGGGAATCGTGGATATTATTTATGCTGGAGGCCGTAGAAAACACATCTCGATGGACGACTGATAAGATTGCGGTCGTTCGGGCATTGATGGCAGAAACGACCGAGTATGTACGTGAGAAGCTGCCAAAAATTTATACCTATGAACTCATCCAGGTGCTCTATGCACAACCGTATTGCCGGATCGATAACCTTGTTGAACGAGGTATCGCTAAACGCCAGACGGCATCAGCGTATCTCAAACAGTTAGTCGAGATAGGCGTGCTGGAAGAAATGAGCGTTGGTCGCGAAAAACTGTATATCAACACCAGGTTGGTACAGGAATTGAATCAGTAAATCTTATTGGTTAGTGTTAGTTCAGATATTTGCCGGAACTATTGATGATTGTAGCGCACTTTAATGTGGCTATTGGCTTTCTATCCTGTCATCGTTCACAAAAATACTGTTCATGATTCATGAACAAAATAATTTTATGAACAAATCCAGAGAGAAAGGCAACTTCAGGATTATCATGGCTACAATCAAAAATGCGCGAGTTGTTTTAGTCACAATTTGATCTGAGCTAATACAGCTTACGTTGCTTGCGAGCATTCCTCACTGCCTGGGCCAGCATTTTGGGTGAAGTTACGTTCATTTTATCCCCCATGACAGATATTCTGAGCATATCCGCTTCAGGGGATATTTCAAATCTATCCTCTATGGGGGATAAATTTTTTGAATTTGCGCAGTTCCACTGTCGTACTCATGTACTTTTGTATCAACGTAAAAGGCATCGTTCATGGCACATTACAGATAATTACGATTTGCCACCAGAAACCCTTTCGACATGTTTTGGCTATGTATCGATAAAAGCAGTTTTTATGAACATATGAGCGTGCTGCCGAAAACGTCTCACTAGTCTTCGTACCGATGCGATCTAACATCTTTATGGTTGAAGGCTAAATCGTCGTAGCGTCCTCCAATAACAAAGCTGTAGAAACCGTCAGTAAAGAGCTTCCCCTCAAATAAACCAATCGTATCCATGAACAGATCGTCTTCTAGCTTCCCATATTATGAAGTTGCCTGCAGCGGGGCACTGGTTCAGTAGAAAATGCTATTAGCTTTTATCTGCAACCGATGTCCAGCGAATCGGCTGTTCGGGAAGATAATAGGTATCAGGATCTTCATCCTGTAGCCTCAGATAGTTTTCAACATCACTGAGCTGCCAGCTTGAATATATAATATTTGAAAATCCCACATTGTACATATCTATGGTTGACATAACTTGGTCAATATAATCATAGGAGCACTTATATATTTTTACGCGAGAATATTTTTCATCACAAAGGTTCTGAGGGGCTGGACTGAAAATTCTGATTATTGGATCCGAATAGAAACCTTTCCCCGGCCGCTGATTAAATCGCAGAGCAAAGTTATGAGAAAGGGGTAAGTAAATGACAGCTTCATCAACTAAAGGGCAAAACACATTGGGGGAAACAGTAAAAACCGGTCTTGGTTTGGTACTATTTAATTCATGGCCGGTATGAAAAACATCAATACTGTAAATACCAGAAAATATCTCGTCCCTTAGATAAGCAGCTGTTGCCACAGGCGTCGGTTTTTTTTGCAGAGCAAGCAATGAATAAAGAACAAACATTGCATGTGCTTTTTCCTCCACCTCGGATGAAGACCCAGCGATGCGCATCAGTTTTTGGTAAATAGGCTCAGAGGCAAAAGCTGGTTGAGTATTCGGAAGTGAAAGCACTTCTGATATATGCTCATCAATATTATTAATCAAAGGATTTATTAAGATTGCTTTTAACTCATCCTTGTCAGGAAATCGACTTTGCGGATTATTAAGGTTAAGTATCATCTGTAAAATAGCAAAGCTAGAAAGTTTTTCCACTGGAAAGTCATGTATATTGCAATTTGCCAAACGAGAAAATTGATGATGCTGAACAAGCTCACGAACAAGAACGGACATATCCTGTTCATACTCACTGAGTTCATGCTCAATATCAAAAAAGTCACCTGTATCACCATCCTTCAGACGAAAACAGTCCTTACAGATGGCTACGCTGGATATGGGTAGCGGGATATCCTTGATATCATTTTCACCGTCAGCACTGGGCACCACTACGTGACACCAGACACGTTGCTTATCCTTCGGACTCAGCGCAGTGTCATCACTACGAAAGTTTCGCAGAACCCACTGCGAAAGAACATGCTGGTTTTTGGTGTATGCCATGTTTTACCTTCTGGGTATCGTTTCAGAAACCGGAGATTATTTGATAACGCTTAACTCCTTTGAGAGCTGATACTTCCATTCAGACTTCGGTATTCTGACAAGACCTGACAGGTCGCCGGGAAATTCAACACCTTCCTCGACGATCGCCGCGACATTTTTACGTGAGAGTTTGGAAATAAGCCACCCGTGTTCGAAAACAACATTTTGTCGTGCACGGTCACTCAATTCCACATCATTTTTTGCTTTGCCCTTATCACAGGCAGTATAAAGCACAACGGCATATGAAACCTTATCGATATGCTTTTCCAGTTTTTCTATAATAGTCAATCCTTCATTTATCTCATGATGAAGAATGACAGGTTCGAATCCTTCTTTACTGAGGAAGATAAAAACTTCATTTTTTAGGTGCTCATCATGCCCATGAACAATGAAAACTTTCTTTTTCATATTAAGTACTGAATCACTTCCCATTGTAGTTAGCCCGCTAATCTGCTCAGTAGTTTTGATTGTATTTTGACTAACAGAATGTCCGGAGAACGATAAATTATTATAGCTCGAAAGCATGTTTATCATTTCACTCTGTAAATATTGACGCCTTCTCTCCCATCCACCGCTGCCCCCCTGAACGTATAAACCCACGCTATTCTTCACAGCTGCTGGGGTTTGGGAGAAGCGTATCCAGGTGGGGATAGTCATGACATTGTCCAGTTCAAGGATTTTCTGGCGCAATGTATGATAGGCAGTAACATGCTTCTCAGGGTGCGAAGCATCTTCATTTACAACGGTAATACATAATGAAATGAACGACTGGATTAGTGAAATAACCGACTCCGGAATCGCTGCTGACGTAGACGACATAACATGCTCTGGAGTTGCTTCTGTCTTTCGTCTAACCTCAGCCTGATAACCTGCGGGAATACTCCCTAAGCCCTGCCTGAAATTAGGCTCGACAACGATATACTCTTCAACTCCACCATGTGGCATGCTACGAATAAGAACATCACCTTCCCCAATAACAATATCGTTTCGATGAATGAAAATCTTATCCTTTTGAACGTTCCCTTTGAGCCCATCAGTTCTGCTTCCATCCCGCTTGACAAGGGATAAAGTATCACGCATGAAATGTGCTAAGGCCATGTATTACCTCGGAAATAGTCAAATTCACTTGGACACTAACATAAATGAGTAACTTTATGTTCTCAATTTTTTCTGAACGCTAAGCTTACGTAACTGCACAGCCACATTAGTCTGTTGCGTCCGATTTTAGCAGGAATAGCCACAGCTATAGTAGCCATGTCTCATCGTATGTAAATATGTATTAACTTCAGCTTTTCGCATTTAGCGGACGGCCAAATTTAACTACCCATGGAGAGGACTAAACTAAGCCACAGCATTTTTAGTATATACAGATGCCGGGCCCCTGTTGCCCACAGTTATAAACAGCCCTACTCCAATAATGACTAAATATCAGCATCCTCCGACTCCACCTCATCCTGCGCCGCCATCAGAACCAACTCTGACTTCGAAATCAGCAAATCTTTCGGCTTCCCACCTCTCAACCTGCGGTTTGCCGAACCAAACCAGATAGCCAGTCCCCAAGGCGGTTTGCGTTCCTTGAACAGCGAGAGTATCAACCTTACAACCTTGAGAGGCCGCATTTTCTCATCCAGAACATAATCAGGATATAAATCCTCCCCGTCGACCTTCAGCGAGAATATCTTCCCGGCGGCTTTCCAGCCTTTCGGGCCTGCCTCAGGATCGGCAGAACGGAAACCCGCTTTTGCCGATAGCTCAGATGCCGTCAGCCATTCCGAGTCGGCCAGTATCCGGGCTTTCAGCTCCTCCAGTTGTCGGTCATTGCGCTCCTGGAAGCTCATATGGTCAAGTGCACCTCCAGGCGATTTTTTGAAGCCATACGGCACCACATGCCTGAACCGATTTGCATCCAGATAATCCGCCCACCACTGCATCATCTCCCGACGTTCTTCGAGATGCTGCGCCTTATGGATATACGCCGCACGCACGCGCTTGCGCTCCTGATGGCTCATCTGGCGCTCTACCGCATCGCTTGACCACAGGCCCGACTCCACCAGCGCGCTACAGGCCATAGTGCGAAAACCGTGGCCGCAGACATCTTTCTGGGTGTCGTAGCCCATCACACGCAGTGCTTTGTTAATGGTGTTTTCACTCATTGGCTTGCGGTAGTTATGATCGCCGGGGAACACCAGTTCAGTTCCCGGTCGGCAGTGCTGCCGCACCTCGTGCAGCAGTTCGATGGCCTGATGTGATAGAGGCACCAAATGTGGAGATCGCATCTTCGCACCGCGCGCAGAGTACTTAACGCCGGGGATCGGCTCACGCTCAGCGGGGATGGTCCACATGGCGTTATGCAGGTCAATTTCATCCCAGCGGGCAAAGCGCAGTTCGCTGGAGCGGATAAACAGCAGCAGCGCCAGCTTTACCGCCAGTTGAGTCAGTTGACGGCCTTTGTAATCGTCGATTCTATCCAGGAAATCAGGGATAAGATTAAGATCGAGTGCAGGGTGGTGACGCACTTTGGGCGTGGAAACCGCGCCGGTTAAATCTGATGCAGGGTTATGATCGATAATGCCGTTCTGGACGGCGTAGCGCATCACGCAGGCAGTGCGCTGCTGAAGCCGGGAAGCAACATCCAGTTTGCCCGCCTTCTCCACCTCTTTGATGGGCACCAGCAGGTCTTTGACCTTCATTTTGGTAATGTCGCAGCTACCGGTCGTGGGAAAGACGTAAAGCTCGAAATAACGCAGCACCCGCTTCTTATGTTCTACCGACCAGTTCACATTGCTGGAGACCCATTCGCGTGCCACAGACTCAAACGTATGTTCCGGCGTCATAGCAAGGCGTTCAGCCTTTCGGTGTGCACTCGGATCGATGCCAGAAATCAGCAGTAATTGGGCCTCTTCACGCATGCGTCTTGCCTGTGCAAGCGTCAAAAGCGGATAAGGTCCTAAAGCGAGTTTTTTCTCTTTTTTTACAAAGCGGTACTTAATGTACCAGCGTTTTGAACCGTTAGGGTTAACCTGCAGGTAAAGTCCATGCGAGTCACTGAGCTTATACGGCTTGCCACAAGGCTTGGCGTGGACTATAGCGCGATCTGTTAGTGCCATTTGGGGGCCTCACTATTATCGAACTACGTCTAAGCCCCCAATTTGGCCCCCAAATCGCGTGGATGTCAATGGATGAAAAATGACCAACACGGAAAGACCATAAAACAAAAATAGTTATTGCTGAAAAATAAATTATCTTTTAATTACAGACAGATATGGACGAATTTGGACGTAAATGGACACAAAAAAAGCCACCCTTAGGTAGCTAATTATTGCATCACTTGGTGCCGAAGGCCGGACTCGAACCGGCACGTATTTCTACGGTTGATTTTGAATCAACTGCGTCTACCGATTTCGCCACTTCGGCACTGAAGGGGATGCGGAAACGTTGTGGATTATACCTGTCGCGCGCCGCCATGCAAGCGACGACGCGCTAAACCTACGCTAAGTGTCCAAAAAACCAGCGCCCTTCCTTACTCCAGCTCAGACACCGCCAGGCGAATCACCCCCGCCGCCTTCTGCTCCGGCAGCGCCAGCACCTTCGCCCACATCTCCTGCACCATATCGCAGGAGAGCTTCTCTTTGCCCGCCGCCTTCTCAGGCATCTGCAGCAGCTGGATGTCCTCACCGTACTTATCGGCAAGTTGCTTCATAATCGGTCGCACATCCTCGACGGCCGCCTCGCGTTCGGCCGGGGTCACCGTGTGGCGGTTTTTGCCGTAGGCCGCGCGCATCATGTCGGCGTCGGCCTGCATGCGCCGCGCCATCAGGTCTTTATCCAGCATGCGCATCGGGTTCACGCCGCCCTTCACCATCGGGTAGAGGAAGCGGAAGCAGGCGTCGTCGCTCACCTTCTGGATGGCGGCGGTTTGCTCCATGTTGATGGTCATGTAGTTCACCACGTTGGCGTCCGGGGCGTTTTGCAGGCGCGACATCTGCAGATGCAGGATCTGCGGCTGAATGGTGTCGATAATCTGCTGCTCCGGCTCGCCCGCTTTTTGCAGGGCGGCCATCTGGTCGAGAATGCGCTGATGCAGCACAGGCTCCTGCTCCTTAATCACCTGCCAGGCGGGCATCGCGTTAAGGGCGTTATCCATCTGCTGTTCAGGAGCGCGCTGCCTGTCGAAGAACACCCAGAACGCCACGGCGGCGACCGCGACAACAACAATGACCGTACTGATCCACGTTTTTTTCATCTCGCATCCTTATCCTTGCGTTATGCCGGTTTACACCGGCACGCCGCTGTGGAAGCGAAACTCGTGGTCCGGTGTCGAGATAAGTGTGGCTTCAATTTCGCCAAAAAGCTGTATGCGCGGTGAGATATCGTCGTCGCTCACCTGCCGGGCAAGCGTCAGGTAGTCCTGGTAATGGCGCGCTTCCGAGCGCAGCAGCGAGAGATAAAACTTCTGCAGGTCGTCGTCGAGGAACGGGGCCAGCGCGGCGAAGCGTTCGCAGGAGCGGGCTTCGATGTAGGCGCCGCAGATGAGCTTGTCGATCAGCGTCAGCGGCTCGTGGGTGCGCACATCCTTCAGCATCCCTTTGGCGTAGCGGCTGGCGGTGATTTTGACGTATGGAATGTCGCGGGCCAGCATCGCCTCGCGCACCTGCCAGAAATGGTGCAGCTCCTCTTTAATCAGCAACACCATGCTGTCGATGAGCGCCTGGCCCCACGGGTCGTCGGTTTTGGGCATCACGCTTTTGCCAATCTGCTTGTGCAGGGCGATGAAGTCCGGCTCCGGGCCGTCACGGAAGGTGAACTGTTCGTAGGGTTTGAGCCAGTCGAGCAGCGCGTCGGCACCGCTTTCGTCGGCGACGTATTTGCGCACCAGCAGCAGCGCGGTCTGGGCGGCCTTGAGCTCGCACACCATGTGGTCGGTAAGCAGCAGCGGCAGGTTCGCCGGGTCGCGGGCTTTATCAATCCATGCTTGCGGGGTCGGGCACTGGAGGAAGTTGAGTACGGGGGCGAGTATCTGCGGGTAATCCATGGTTCTGCCTTGAAAAAGCGGGGGCGCGCGCCACCGCCTGAAACGCTTAGTGACGCACGCCGTCGTCGTCTTCGTCGACGTAATCTTCGTCGTCGCCTTCTTCGCCGTCTTCACCGTTCGGATCTTCGAAGTAGGTTCCCCAGCCGTCGTATTCCACGTCAAACTTCTCGGCCAGGTTCATCAGCTGTTCTACCTGCGCGTCGATAAGCTCCGCCTTCAGCGCGCCTTCGCTCAGGATGTCGCAGCAGATGACGGTGTCGCCCTCTTCCACTTCCAGCTCTTCCGGCTCGGTCACTTCGTAACCCAGCTTGAAGGCTTCCACGGCCATTTTTTCCAGCGCGTCGAAATCATCCGCAGAGAAATGGTGCTCGATGGTGTACAGCGCGTCCGGATCGCTACCGTCTTCCAGCAGCTCTTCAATAATCAGACGCGTCTCTTCGCGTTGCTCTTCCAGGTGTTCCGGGTTTGCCATGGCTCAATCCTCTTTAAAGTGCGGCAGATACTTCTATTTTCACACACGGACGGGTTTGCCTCCACCTTTGTTGGAAAGATTTGTGAAACGGGGTTGCAAATGAATAATTACACATATAAAGTGAATTTTAATTCAATAAGTGGCGTTCGCCATGTGAGGATAAAATGTCCGATTTATACAAAAAACACTTTCTGAAACTGCTCGACTTTACCCCTGCACAGTTCACTTCTCTGCTGACCCTTGCCGCACAGCTCAAGGCCGATAAAAAAAATGGCAAGGAAGTACAGAAGCTTACCGGTAAAAACATCGCGCTCATCTTCGAAAAAGACTCGACCCGTACACGTTGCTCTTTCGAAGTTGCCGCATTTGACCAGGGCGCGCGCGTCACCTATTTAGGGCCGAGCGGCAGCCAGATTGGGCATAAAGAGTCAATTAAAGACACCGCGCGCGTGCTCGGGCGGATGTACGACGGCATTCAGTATCGCGGCCACGGCCAGGAAGTGGTCGAAACGCTGGCGCAGTACGCGGGCGTGCCGGTGTGGAACGGGCTGACCAACGAGTTCCACCCGACCCAGCTGCTGGCGGACCTGCTGACCATGCAGGAGCACCTGCCGGGCAAGGCGTTTAACGAGATGACGCTGGTCTACGCGGGCGACGCGCGCAACAACATGGGCAACTCGATGCTGGAAGCGGCGGCGCTGACCGGGCTGGATCTGCGTCTGGTGGCCCCGAAAGCCTGCTGGCCGGAAGAGAGCCTGGTGGCGGAGTGCAGCGCGCTGGCGGAGAAGCACGGCGGGAAGATCACCCTGACCGAAGACGTGGCGGCGGGCGTGAAGGGCGCGGACTTTATCTATACCGACGTGTGGGTGTCGATGGGCGAAGCCAAAGAGAAGTGGGCGGAGCGGATCGCGCTGCTGCGCGGGTATCAGGTGAACGCGCAGATGATGGCGCTGACCGGCAACCCGGACGTGAAGTTCCTGCACTGTCTGCCTGCGTTCCATGACGACCAGACCACGCTCGGCAAGCAGATGGCGAAAGAGTTCGATCTGCACGGCGGGATGGAAGTGACGGACGAGGTGTTTGAGTCGGCGGCAAGCATCGTGTTCGACCAGGCGGAAAACCGGATGCATACGATTAAGGCGGTGATGGTGGCGACGCTTGGGGAGTGATTGGGTCCTCTGCGCGTTGGTGCCCTCACCCCGGCCCTCTCCCACAGGGAGAGGGAGAACATCGGCTCCATTTCATTGATTTTTCACCCCGAAAAAGGTACGTTTTCGCCTTAATTCCAGCGTGGACATGCCAGCATTATGCCGATTATTCAGTCTGTTGAACGTGCGTTGCAGATCCTCGACCTGTTCAACGAGCAGGCCACCGAGCTTAAGATCACCGACATCAGCAAACTGATGGGGCTGAGCAAGAGTACCCTCCACTCGCTGCTGAAAACCCTGCAGCTTCACGGCTATATCGATCAGAACCCGGAGAACGGCAAGTATCGCCTCGGCATGAAGCTGGTCGAGCGCGGCCATTTTGTCGTGGGCTCCATCGATATTCGTCAGAAGGCGAAAGGCTGGCTGACGGAGCTGTCCCAACGTACCGGGCAGACCACCCATCTGGGGATCCTGGACGGGCGTGAAGGGGTCTATATCGAGAAGATTGAAGGCAAGCTGGCCGCCATCGCCTATTCGCGCATCGGCCGCCGTCTGCCGGTTCACGCCACCGCCATTGGCAAGGTGTTGATTGCCTGGCTGGGCGAGGCCGAGCTGAACGCCCTGCTGGAAGGCTATCAGTACACCACCTTTACGCCCGCTACCCTCGCCTCTCGCGAAGCATTAATGACCGCCCTGACGCAGACTCGCGAGCAGGGCTACGCCCTGGACAGCGAAGAGAACGAGCAGGGCGTGCGCTGCGTGGCGGTGCCGGTGTGGAACCACGAGTCCCGCGTCATCGCCGCCCTGAGCCTGTCGACGCTGACCTCCCGCGTGGACGACGCCGAGCTGGCCCGCTTCCGCGAGCAGCTTCAGCAGGCCGGGCTCGCGCTGTCACGCGCGCTGGGCTACCCGGCCTGAGCCGTCAGGCCGGCTCGTAGGTGAAGTAGTCGAAGTCTGCGTGACAACCGTCGCCGCTGATGTCCTCGCAGTGCAGCCCCACAAACGCGCCGGTGAAGAAGCCCCGCCCGCCGATGTAGTCGTCCGATAGCTTCCACGCCTCATACGTGACCGGCACGGCGTGCCACGTCTCCCCGTCGAACGAATAGCTGTAGCGGTAGACCTGCCTGTCCACGTCTACCCGCAGCCAGACGCTCTCCGCATGTTCCGGCACCGGAATGGGCTGCTCGTGCAGCGGCCACGACGGCACGTTATGGTCGAGCTGGATCACCTTAATCGTTCTGCCCTGCCCCTCCTCGTAGTCCACAAAGCAGTAGCTCCAGTTTTTGCTGTTGTAGTAGCAGGTCAGCCCCGCGCTCTGCTGGAAGTGGACCGGCGAGAACTGCATCCGCGTTTCTGAACGGAAGGCGAAGTGCTGCCAGCGGCGCGCCACGGTCGACTGGGTAAAGGTCGAGTTAAGCGAGTCGTTGCCGTAGAGCCGTAAGTAGCCCGGGCGCGCGGTGAGCGAGCCGAGGGTGTCGTCGAACGGAATGCGCAGGGTCTGCAGCTCAGGGTCAAGCGTGTTGCCGTCGAAATCGTCCCGCCAGGTGGCCTGAACGGCTGCTGGCTGCTCGGCCATCTGCGGGCCGGGCACGGTCAGCTGCGCGTGCTTGCCGCCTTCCACGTACGGCCAGCCGTCGCGCCACTCAATGCGGGCGATGCCGGTCTCGCGCCCCAGCGGACAGTAGCCGCGTCCGCCGGAGGCCAGCAGCGGTACGCCGGGAAGGCGCAGCGGGCGGCTGGTGAGGTAGGCCATGTACCACTCTCCGGTGTGGGTCTGCAGCAGCGAGCCGTGGCCGCTCTTCTGCAGCGGGTTCTCCGGCAGGTGCCAGCTGGTCATCATCGTTACGTCCGGGTGCAGCTCGTACGGCCCGTCGATATTTTTGGAACGCAGCACCACGACGGCGTGCTCATAGCTGGTGCCGCCCTCGGCGACCATCAGGTAGTACCATCCCGCGTGGCGATACAGGTGCGCCCCTTCGGTGTAGCAGAGCGGCGTGCCGGTAAACAGGGTTTTGCGCTCGGGCGAGAGCGTGCCGGTCTGCGGGTCAAACGCCTGCAACACGATGGTGTTGTGCGGGTTGCTGTGGTGACGCGGCCCCCACGGGCGGTAGATATAGTATTTGCGGCCATCGTCGTCGTGGAACAGGGACGGGTCAAACCCGCCGTTGCCCATCGGGATCGGCTCGCTCCACGGTCCCTCAATCGAGGGCGCGGTAACCAGGAAGTTGCGGCCGTTTTTCCACGGCGAGTCGACAATCTTCACGTCGGTGTAGAGCAGCCAGAATTTGCCGTCGGCGTAGCTCAGGCACGGCGCCCAGATGCCGCCGGAGTCCGGGTTGCCCTTCATGTCCAGCATCGACACGCTGTCCAGCGGGGTGCTGACCAGCGACCAGTTTTTCAGGTCGCGGGAGTGGTAGATGCGCACACCCGGGAACCACTCGAACGTTGAGGTGGCGATGTAGTAGTCCTCGCCCTGGCGGCACAGGGACGGGTCCGGGTTGAAGCCGGTCAGGATTGGGTTAGTGATTTCCATATTGCCTCCGGTTAATGGGATGCGGCTGTCGCGGCGTCGGGAACGGCCTCGCCCTGCGCCGCGCGATGCTTGATCAGCTGCTGGCTGATGGCCTCCACGCGGGCGTCGGTGAGCTTGTAGAACGACAGCATGATGAACATGCCCGCGTAGAGCACCACCGGCACCACGCAGAACAGAATTTTGATGGTGGTCAGCACCTCAACCGGCTGCACGCTGCTGCTGGCGGAATAGTTCACGTACGCCAGGATCCAGCCCACCACCGCCCCGCCAATCGCCAGGCCAATCTTCAGGCTGAACAGGTAGGTGGAGAACACCAGCCCGTCGAGGCGGCGACCGCTGCGGCTCTCCTCGTAATCCACCACGTCAGAGGCCATCAGCCACTGCAGCGGCGTTGTGGTGTTGAAGACGAACAGGAACAGGATGTTGAGGGCAAAAATCAGCGCGATGTGCTCAGCCGGGGTGACGAAAATCAGCAGACTGATCAGCGAGTAGGCGACGATGATCCACTTGAAGGCGGTGACGCGGTCGAAGCGGCCCAGCAGGCGGGAGGAGCAGAGCGAGCCGAACATGGTGGCGAGGCTGCCGTAGAGTAAGAACTGGGTCGCCATCTCCGGGTGATCCATCACGTATTTCACGAAGTAGAGCGTCGCCCCGCCGCGCACCACGTTGGAACAGGTCGCCATCATCTTGAACGCGCACATGATGCGCCACTGGCCGTTGCCCAGCAGCAGCCTGAGATCTTTCGCCACCGACGAACCCGGCTGAACCTCAAAGGTGTAGCGCTCTTTGGTGGTGAAGAAGCAGACGTAGAGCAGCACCACGCCAACAAGCCCCAGCACGCACATGGCACCGAAATAGCCCACCTGCTCATCCCCCTTGCCGATGATGCTCACCAGCGGCAGCGCGATGCCGCTGATGGCGAGCGAGCCCGCCGCCGCCAGGAAGAAGCGCCAGGACTGCAGGGCGTGACGCTCTTTCGGGTCGGCGGTGATGACGCCCGGCATGGCGCAGTACGGCACGTTAACGAAGGTGTAGACCAGGGTCAGGAGAATGTAGGTCACGCAGGCGTAGATGATTTTGCCCTGCGCGGAGAAGTCCGGCGTGTAGAAGGTCAGCACGCAGACGATGCCGAACGGGATGGCGCCCCACAGCAGGAACGGGCGGAACTGGCCGTGCCGCGTGCGGGTGCGGTCCACCAGCAGCCCCATCAGCGGGTCGGTGACGGCGTCGAGCACGCGGGAGACTAAAAACAGCGTGCCCATAATCCCCGCCGACAGGCCGAAGACGTCGGTGTAAAAATAGGCCAGCAGGAACATCGTGGCCTGCCAGACGAAGCCGCAGGCGGTGTCACCCAGCCCGTAGCCAATTTTGTCTTTCATGGTTAATTGCGTCATCAGAATTACACCCTTATGTAGTGTGCTGAATTACAACATCGTGTTAATGGAGTGTAATGAGCTGTTCAATTAACCAGCAATGGTCATATCTTATTTCTGAATTACGTTATTTTGCTTTTGTGACGCCGACGATATATCTCAACCTATTGTTTATATTATTAAATAACAGAAATGGAAAAGCCGTCCGCGGAATATTTTCCGCAGACGGTTTTATCTCTGAAAATAATTAAATGCCGAGCGCTTTTTTACCGGCGTTAATTACCTCAATGATTTTATCGGTGTCATAAATACAGCCTTTCCAGGTGCCGCCGCTTACCGACTGCAGCGCCGCCCACAACCGGGTATCGTCCGGCAAAAAGTCGTGGGCGTGCAGGTTCGGGTGCGTCTGCCGCCGCGCCAGCTCGCGCGCGCCCTCCTCCGGCGTCAACGGGTTGTCCGCGGTGCCGATGAAGTTCACGCTGCCCGTGAGGGTCAGGCGGTCGACGGCAATCTCGATGATGTCATTATCGCGCAGATTGCCAATCGGCCCGCCCGCCAGCGCCTCCGGCGACACGTGGCCGAAGCAGGCGCCCGTCGACACGCCCGAGAAGCGCGCATCGGTGATTAACGATACCGTCTTGCCCCACGAGATATGCTTCAGCGCGGAGGTGAGCTGGTAGGTCTCTTCCATGCCGGTGCCGGACGGTCCGCCGCCGATCACCACCATGATATCGCCCTGCTTAATCTCTTCCCGCTTGATGGCCTTAATCGCCTGCGCTTCCGAGACAAAAACCCTCGCCCGGCCGGTATGACGGTAAACGCCATCTTCGCCCACCACCGACGGGTCAATCGCCGTGGCCTTGATCACCGAGCCTTCCGGCGCGATGTTGCCCGTCGGGAAGCAGACCGTCGAAGTCAGCCCTTTCGCTTTTGCCTTCTCCGGCGGCAGGATCACGTCATCCGGATCCACGCCGTCCTGCTCGCGCAGGCACTGGCGGAAGCGCTCACGGCGCTCGGACGCCTGCCACCAGTCGAGGTTCTCACCCACCGTCTGGCCGGTCACGGTCATGGCGTCCAGATGCAGCAGGCCGAGATCGCGCAGGTGGAGCATGACTTCCGGCACGCCGCCCGCGAGGAAGGCGCGCACGGTCGGGTGATAGTCCGGGCCGTTGGGTAGCACGCTGACCAGGCGCGGCACCCTGCGGTTGACGCGCGTCCAGTGTTCAACGTCCGGGATCGTGCAGCCCGCCGCGTGGGCGATGGCCGGAATGTGCAGCAGTAAATTGGTGGAGCCGCCGAACGCCGCGTGGATCACCATCGCGTTTTCGATGGCTTTATCGGTGAGGATATCGCGCGTGGTAATGCCGCGGTTATCCAGCTCGCTGACCGCGCGCGCCGCCTGACGGGCGATCTCCAGCCACACCGCCTGCCCGGACGGCGCCAGCGCGGAATGCGGCAAAGCCAGGCCCAGCGCCTCCGCGACCACCTGCGAGGTGCCCGCCGTGCCGAGGAACTGACACCCACCGCCCGGCGACGCGCAGGCGCGACAGCCCAGCTCGGCGGCCTCCTGCAATGAGAGTTCGTGGTTGGCGAAGCGCGCGCCGATGGTCTGTACCTTGCCCGCGTCTTCCCCCACGGTCGGCGGCAGCGTCGCCCCGCCCGGCACCAGAATGGTCGGCAGGTCGTGCATCGAGGCCAGCGCAATCATGGTGGCGGGCAGACCTTTATCGCAGGTTGCCACGCCGATCACCGCCCGCCGCGTGGGCAGGGAGCGGATCAGGCGGCGAAACACGATCGCCGCGTCGTTGCGGTACGGCAGGGAGTCGAACATGCCGTGCGTACCCTGCGAGCGCCCGTCGCACGGATCGCTGACAAAGGCCGCAAACGGGATCCCGCCGCTGCGGGTAATCTCCTTCGCCGCCGCCTGCATCTGCATGCCGATCTCCCAGTGGCCGGTGTGATAGCCCAGCGCGACCGGGCGCCCGTCTCCGGCGCGGATGCCGCCCTGGGTGCCGATGATCAGCACCTCTTTGCCGGTCAGCCTGTTGGCGTCCCAGCCCATCCCGGCGTTCTGCGTCATGCCGAACAGGTTGCCGCTGGGGGATTCCATCAGCATCTGCGGGGTCAGCGGCAGCGCGCCCTGCGGCCCCGCCGCGTGGGTGATCACCGCATAAAACGCGTCGTCCTGTGGGGTGAAAATTTTCTCAATGGTCATCGTTATCGTCCGGCTCAGCAGAGCTTGAGCTGTTGCAGCAGGGTTTTCAGCTGCGCCTTGCGCGGCTCGTCCAGCGGCGAGGCGGGCGGCAAAACGTGGGTGGAAATCGGGCGGCCGCAGAGCACAATCGCCTCTTTAATGACGTTCACAAACGGCGTATCCAGCTGATACATCTGCGGTATTTGCAGTAAGGTCTGATGATACTCAGCCGCTTTCGCCACGTCCCCGTCGCGCCACGCTTTCAGAAGATTCACCGACACCTGCGGGGCAAAGTTGCCGCTCGCCGAGATCGCCCCGTCGCCGCCGAGCAGCAGGGTATTAAAGAGGTGATCGTCGTAGCCGCAGAGCACGGTGAAGTGCGGATGCGCCGCTTTGACGGTGTGGATCATGCTGCGCAGGTGGGCGACGGAGTCGATGGTGTCTTTGATGCCGATAATATTGCTGCGCGAGTCGGCGAGGGTTTTCACCAGCGCCGGGGTCAGATCCTGCCCGGTCAGCGCCGGGAAGTTATAGAGCATCACCGGCAGCGTGACGCTGTCCGCCACCTGCTCGAAATAGCGGATCAGGTTCGCTTCCGACACCTTCCAGTAGTAGGGGTTAATCACCACGATGCCGTCCGCGCCCGCCTGCTGCGCGTGCTGGCTGAGCTCAATGGTTTCCCGGGCGTTGGTGCCGCCGGTGCCGATCAGGACCGGCACGCGACGATCGACATGATCGATAGCAAAGCGGGCAATGGTTTTACGCTCTTCGGCGCCGAGCTGGGAGAACTCGCCGCCGCTGCCCAGGAAGAACAGGCCGTCAACGCCTGCTTTGATCAGATCGTCGATCAGCGCGGCGGTGCCCGGCTTATCGAGCTGACCGTCGGCGGTAAAAATGGTGGCGACAGGGGGAATGATTCCCGTGAACAACGCGGACTGCGGCATGAGATCTCCTTGCTGAATCATTTTGTTCTACATTATAGAACGGTGTTCATTAATTTAACGATCATACTATGACGCAGAAAAAGGAGAGGTAAATGGGAAGGGAAGAGGGAGTGCGGGAAATTTAAGCTGGATCACATATTGCCCCTCACCCCGGCCCTCTCCCCAAAGGGGCGAGGGGGAAAAGATGGCTCGGTGCAGGCCCCTCTCCCTTGGGGGGAGAGGGTTAGGGTGAGGGGTGTGGGGTTACTCCATTAACATCTTAACCACAACTTTCCTGACCTTAGCAGGCGCCCCCACCGCGCACAGCGGCTTATGCACTTCGCCCGGCCAGAACACAACAAAATCCCCTTCGCTCAGCACCACGGTTTTCTCCTGCTCGCCTTCTGGCAGGAACGCGATGTCTTTGTCCGCCAGCCAGTCGGTGTCAGGCGCGCCGTGCGGCAGGGTGCTAAACGTCATCCCTTCCTGACCCTTCATCACGATCTGGATATCCAGATAGCGCGCGTGGTACTCGGCGCGGCGCTCGGCGAACGGCTGGGTCATGTCTTCCGAGACCAGATAAAACAGGCTGTTGCCGTTGATGTCGTGTTTCCCGAGCGGCGTGGCGTCGGTGACGTGGGCTTTAACGTGCTCAATGGCCTGGCGCAGATCGTCAGTCAGCCAGGACTGCAAATGGTGGATGTTGCCGATAATCATGTTTCAACCCTCAATATAAAACAATGTTTCATTTTTATATTTTATACGAGAATCCCCGCTGCCATACCAGCCCTTTTTCGTTGAGATTTGCGCGAGCGCATGTTTATCGGGAATGGTGTTAATTTGCTGTTAATCCTGCTCAGGCATTTATGCAGGGGTTATGCATAACCTCATTTCACGCGCGTTAAGACGCTAACATAACCCACTGAAATAAAGCGCTTAATCACAAAACCCATTGCCGTATCACATTTTACAACTTTGCTAATTCCCGTTATAAATCCATAATTATTTATGGATTTTACTTAAGTAAAAAATAGTTAATTGCCATTATTGCATAGCCATTCTTTCAAATTTATTTAATTCTTTAAAATCAAACAGATAACCAATTATTGCAAAGTGTGAAATTCTACAAAACAATAACAACCTAAAATAATGCCACCGAATCCTGCTTAGCTATTCATCCCTGAATAATATGAAATTAATCATTATCTGATGCGAATCATGCAAATGAAAACAAACCTCTTAATATCCATTTTCGCGTGAGCGATGTCACATTATGGATTATTTAACCGCCTAGTATAAATCACGAAATCAATTGAGCTTAGCCGCCATGTAATTAAACACAACGCATGGCGCATGCCCTTTTTATTCTGAAAAACAGTTAAAGGAATAATTATGGAAAAGCATTATGTCGGTTCTGAAATTGGTCAATTGCGTAGCGTTATGCTGCACCGCCCAAATTTAAGTCTGAAACGTTTAACGCCATCGAACTGTCAGGAGCTGCTTTTCGATGACGTGCTCTCGGTTGAGCGGGCGGGTGAGGAGCATGATATCTTCGCAAACACGCTGCGCGATCAGGGTGTGGAAGTCCTGCTGTTGACCGACCTTCTGACACAAACCCTTGATATTACAGAAGCGAAAGCCTGGCTGCTGGATACGCAGATCTCCGACTATCGCCTGGGCCCCACTTTTGCCGGCGACGTGCGCGGCTGGCTGGCGGATATGCCGCACCGCGAACTGGCGCGCAGACTGAGCGGCGGATTAACCTACGGTGAAATTCCGGCGGCCATTAAAAATATGGTGGTCGATACCCACACGGCGAATGATTTTATTATGAAGCCGCTGCCGAACCATTTATTTACCCGCGACACCTCGTGCTGGATTTATAACGGCGTCTCTATTAACCCCATGGCCAAACCGGCCCGTCAGCGTGAAACCAATAACCTGCGGGCAATATATCGCTGGCACCCGGCGTTTGCCGACGGCGATTTTATTAAGTATTTCGGCGACGAGAATATTAATTACGACCACGCCACCTTAGAGGGCGGCGACGTATTAGTAATTGGCCGCGGCGCGGTATTGATCGGCATGTCCGAACGCACGACGCCGCAGGGCGTGGAGTTCCTCGCCAACAGCCTGTTCAAACACCGTCAGGCCGAGCGCGTGATCGCCGTTGAGCTGCCCAAACACCGCTCCTGCATGCACCTCGACACAGTGATGACCCACATCGACGTGGATACCTTCTCCGTTTATCCGGAAGTGGTGCGCAAAGACGCCCAGTGCTGGACGCTCACCCCGGACGGACGCGGCGGCCTGCTGCGCACCCAGGAAACCGACCTGCTGCACGCCATCGAGAAAGCGCTTGGCATTAGCCAGGTGCGCCTGATCACCACTGGCGGCGACGCCTTTGAAGCCGAACGCGAGCAGTGGAACGACGCTAACAACGTCCTGACCATCCGCCCGGGCGTGGTAATCGGCTACGAGCGCAACGTCTGGACCAACGAGAAGTACGACAAAGCGGGCATCACCGTGCTGCCCATCCCTGGCGACGAGCTCGGACGCGGCCGCGGCGGCGCACGCTGCATGAGCTGCCCGCTGGAACGCGACGGAATTTAAAGGAGCCATCATGGAACGAAAACCCACTCTGGTTGTGGCCCTGGGCGGCAACGCGCTGCTCAAGCGCGGCGAGCCGCTGGAAGCGGATATCCAGCGCCAGAACATCGAGCAGGCCGCCCGCACCATCGCCGGACTGACGGCGCAGTGGCGCGTGGTGCTGGTGCACGGCAACGGCCCGCAGGTCGGGCTGTTGGCGCTGCAGAACAGCGCCTACGACAAAGTGACGCCCTACCCGCTGGACGTTCTCGGCGCCGAAAGCCAGGGAATGATCGGCTACATGCTCCAGCAGGCGCTGAAAAACAACCTGCCGCAGCGCGAGGTGAGCGTCCTGCTCACGCAGGTCGAAGTGGACGCCGCCGACCCGGCCTTCAGCAACCCGACCAAGTACATCGGCCCGGTGTACAGCGAAGCCCAGGCAAAAACGCTGGCCGCGGAAAAAGGCTGGGTGTTCAAGGCCGACGGGAGCTACGTCCGCCGCGTGGTGCCGTCGCCGCAGCCGAAGCGCATCGTCGAGAGCGACGCCATCACGGCGCTGATTCAGCGCGACCACCTGGTGATCTGCAACGGCGGCGGCGGCGTGCCGGTGGTGGAGAACGCCAACGGCTATCGCGGGATTGAAGCGGTGATCGACAAAGACCTCTCCGCCGCGCTGCTGGCGAGGCAGATCGAGGCCGACGCCCTGCTGATCCTGACCGATGCCGACGCGGTGTACCTCGACTGGGGCAAGCCGACCCAGCGCCCGCTGGCGCAGGTAACGCCGGAACTGCTCAGAGATATGCAGTTCGACGCCGGATCGATGGGGCCGAAAGTGGCCGCCTGCCGCGAGTTTGTTGAAGCCTGCAACGGCATTGCCGGGATCGGCGCGCTGGCCGACGGCGCAGAGATCCTGGCGGGCGAGAAAGGCACGTTGATTCGTAACTGAGAACACACGCACCCCTCACCCTAACCCTCTCCCCAAAGGGGAGAGGGGACGATTACACCCTCTCCCCTTTGGGGAGAGGGCCGGGGTGAGGGGAAAGGTTTTTATAATTTTAAAAAGGATTTACCCATGACCATCAACCTGAAAAACCGCAACTTCCTGAAACTGCTGGACTACACCCCGGCGGAGATCCAGTACCTGATCGACCTCGCCATCGAGCTGAAGGCGGCCAAAAAAGCCGGGCGTGAGAAGCAAACCCTGGTCGGGAAAAACATCGCCCTGATCTTTGAAAAAACCTCCACCCGCACCCGCTGCGCTTTTGAAGTGGGCGCGTTCGACCAGGGCGCGCAGGTCACCTACCTCGGCCCAAGCGGCTCGCAGATTGGCCATAAAGAATCGATGAAGGACACCGCCCGCGTGCTGGGCCGTATGTATGACGGCATTGAATACCGCGGCTACGGCCAGGCCATCGTCGAAGAGCTGGGCGAATATGCGGGCGTGCCGGTGTGGAACGGCCTGACCGACGAGTTCCACCCAACGCAAATCCTCGCCGACCTGATGACCATGCTGGAGCATTCGCCGGGCAAAACCCTGCCGGAGTTGAGCTTTGCTTATCTTGGCGACGCGCGCAACAACATGGGCAACTCGCTGATGGTCGGCGCGGCCAAGATGGGGATGGATATTCGCCTCGTCGCGCCGAAATCCTTCTGGCCGGAAGCCGGGCTGGTTGAGCAGTGCCGCGCCATCGCGAAAGAAACAGGCGCGCGCATTACCCTCACCGACGACGTGGAAGAAGGCGTGCGGGGGACCGATTTCCTCTACACCGACGTGTGGGTCTCCATGGGCGAGCCGAAGGAAGCCTGGGCCGAGCGCGTCAGCCTGATGAAGCCGTATCAGATTAACGCGGACGTGATGAAGGCCACCGGCAACCCGAACGTCAAGTTTATGCACTGCCTCCCGGCGTTCCACAACGAGCACACCAAAGTGGGCCGAGAGATCGAGATGGCATACGGCCTGAAGGGGCTGGAGGTGACGGAAGAGGTCTTCGAATCACCGAACTCCATCGTTTTCGACGAAGCAGAGAACCGCATGCACACCATTAAAGCGGTCATGGTGGCGACACTCGGCGACTAATCACCGCCCGGCGTGCCGCGGGGTACGCCGGGTTCCAGGAGAACATCATGGGCAAGTTTAAGTTTCCCTCCGCTTACACCATTCTCTTTTTTCTGATTGCCGTGGTTGCCGTGCTGACGTGGATTGTGCCAGCCGGGCAGTACCATATGGCGATGAACGAGGCGCTCGGCAAGGACGTGCCGGTTGCCGGCACCTACGCGCACGTGGCGGCGCATCCGCAGGGGCTGGTTTCGGTGCTGATGGCGCCGATTGCCGGGCTCTACGATCCGGAATCCGGCCAGGCCGGGGCGATCGACGTGGCGCTGTTTATTCTGATCATCGGGGGCTTCCTCGGGATCGTCACCAAAACCGGGGCGATTGACGCCGGGATCGAGCGCGTCACCACTAAGTTGCGTGGCCGCGAGGAGTGGATGATCCCGATCCTGATGGCGCTGTTTGCCGCTGGTGGCACAATTTACGGCATGGCCGAGGAGTCGCTGCCGTTCTACACCCTGCTGGTGCCGGTGATGCTGGCGGCGCGGTTCGATCCGGTCGTCGCCGCGTCCACCGTCCTGCTCGGGGCGGGGATCGGCACACTCGGCTCTACTATTAACCCGTTCGCCACGGTGATCGCCGCCAACGCCGCCGGGATCCCCTTCACCAACGGCATCATGTTGCGCATCGCGCTGCTGGTGATTGGCTGGGTTATCTGCGTGGCGTGGGTGATGCGCTACGCCCGCAAGGTCCGCAAGGATCCGTCGCTGTCGATCGTGGCGGATAAGCAGGAAGAAAACCTCGCCCATTTCCTCGGCAATAAGGGCGAGCAGTCGCTGGAATTTACCCCGGTGCGCAAACTCATCCTGGTGATTTTCGCCCTCGCCTTCGCGGTGATGATCTACGGCGTGGCGGTGCTGGGCTGGTGGATGGCGGAGATCTCGGCGGTGTTTCTCGCCAGCGCGATTATCGTCGGGCTGATTGCGCGGATGAGCGAAGAGGAGCTGACCTCAACCTTTATCAACGGCGCGCGAGATTTGCTGGGCGTCGCGCTGATTATCGGTATCGCGCGCGGTATCGTAGTCATCATGGATAAGGGCATGATTACCCACACCATTTTGCACAGCGCCGAGGGGATGGTCACCGGGTTGTCGACGGTGGCGTTCATCAACGTGATGTACTGGCTGGAAGTGGTGCTGTCGTTTCTTGTGCCATCTTCGTCCGGCCTGGCCGTTCTGACGATGCCGATCATGGCGCCGCTTGCCGATTTCGCTAACGTCAACCGCGACCTGGTGGTAACGGCTTACCAGTCGGCGTCCGGCATCGTTAACCTTGTCACTCCCACCTCTGCCGTTGTGATGGGCGGGCTGGCTATTGCCCGCGTGCCCTACGTGCGCTATCTGAAATGGGTCGCGCCGCTGCTGGGGATATTAACGGTGGTGATTATGGTGGCGTTAAGCCTGGGTGCCATGTTGTGATTTGCCGGATGGCGCTGCGCTTATCCGGCCTACGGATCGGTGCAGTGCCACCGGTTATTTCGGGAACTGATATGGGAACTATGATGGATTACGAAGAGTACTCTCCCAAAGAGCAACTACAGCTAACGGTCTGCCAGCGTCTGATCGCGGAAAAGAGCTATCTCTCTCAGGAGGAGATCCGCCGCGACTTGCAGGAGCGGGGTTTTGAGACCATCAGCCAGTCCACCGTTTCACGTCTGCTCAAGTTGCTTGGTGTCATAAAAATTCGAAATGCCAAAGGTCTAAAAATTTATTCGCTGAATCCCCAGCTGCGCCCTGCCCCCGATGCCGCGCGCACCGTATCCGAAATGGTGGTGAGCGTGGAGCACAATAGCGAATTTATCCTTATCCATACCGTTGCCGGATATGGCCGCGCGGTGGCGCGTATTCTGGATTATCACCAGTTACCGGAAATTTTAGGCGTGGTGGCCGGAAGCAGTATCGTCTGGGTCGCACCCAGGGTCGTGAAGCGCACCGCGCTGGTGCATAAGCAAATTAATTATTTACTCAGAACGCATTAATATTCATAAAGAACCGTTTGCATTGAGTAAAGCGTGCATTAAATCGCTTGATCCGCAAAGCGAGCTGCGTATAATGCCCGACAATTTGCCGGGAGGAAGCATGGTCAAGCGTGTACGACATAACGTCTTACCGCGTCTGAATTCAGACGCTGGCCTGCCGTTTTTCTTCCCGTTGCTAAACCTATTCCCAGAGCCCCTCATTTGAGGGGCTTTTTTTTGCCCGGCGTCAGGAGATAAACATGAATCCGCTTTATCAAAAACACATCATTTCCATAAACGACCTCAGCCGCGAAGAGCTGGAACTGGTTCTGGAAACCGCGGCAAAACTGAAGGCCAATCCGCAACCGGAGCTGCTTAAGCACAAGGTGATTGCGAGCTGCTTCTTCGAAGCTTCAACCCGTACCCGCCTCTCCTTTGAAACCTCCATGCACCGCCTGGGCGCGAGCGTGGTGGGCTTCTCGGACAGCAGCAATACGTCGCTGGGTAAAAAAGGCGAGACCCTGGCGGACACCATTTCAGTCATCAGTACCTACGTGGACGCGATTGTGATGCGCCACCCGCAGGAAGGCGCGGCGCGTCTGGCGACGGAATTTTCCGGCGGCATTCCGGTGCTGAACGCCGGTGACGGTGCCAACCAGCATCCGACGCAGACTCTGCTGGATCTGTTCACCATTCAGGAGACGCAGGGCACGCTCGAGAACCTGAACATCGCCATGGTCGGCGACCTGAAGTACGGCCGCACCGTCCACTCCCTGACCCAGGCGCTGGCGAAATTTAACGGCAACCGCTTCTTCTTCATCGCCCCGGACGCGCTGGCGATGCCGCAGTACATTCTCGACATGCTGGACGAAAAAGGCATTCAGTGGAGCCTGCACGCCAGCATCGAAGAGGTGGTGGGCCACGTGGATATTCTCTACATGACCCGCGTGCAGAAAGAGCGTCTGGATCCGTCCGAATACGCCAACGTGAAGGCGCAGTTCGTGCTGCGCGCCAGCGACCTCGACGGTGCCCGCGACAACATGAAGGTGCTGCATCCGCTGCCGCGCATCGATGAAATCGCCACAGACGTGGACAAAACGCCGCACGCCTGGTACTTCCAGCAGGCCGGAAACGGCATCTTCGCCCGCCAGGCGTTACTGGCACTGGTTCTGAATCGCGAATTGGCACTGTAAGGGGAAACGACAATGACACACGATAACAAACTCCAGGTTGAAGCCATCAAGCGTGGCACCGTGATTGACCACATCCCTGCACAGGTGGGCTTTAAGCTGCTGACGCTGTTCAAACTGACCGAAACCGACCAGCGCATCACCATCGGCCTGAACCTGCCGTCGGGTGAAATGGGCCGCAAGGACCTGATTAAAATTGAGAACACCTTCCTGACCGACGAGCAGGTTAACCAGCTGTCGCTGTACGCGCCGGACGCCACGGTCAACCGCATCGACGAGTATGAAGTGGTCGGCAAATCCCGCCCGAGCCTGCCGGATCGCATCGAAAGCGTGCTGGTCTGTCCGAACAGCAACTGCATCAGTCACGCTGAGCCGGTTTCCTCCAGTTTTGCAGTGAAAAAACGCGCCGATGACATCGCACTCAAATGCAAATACTGCGAAAAAGAGTTTTCTCATTATGTGGTGCTGGCCAACTAATTGAGGTTGGTAAAGGATCCCGGCCTCCCTATAATGGCCGGGAACATTTAATCAGCTGTTATTCTGGAGAAATCATGACCAAAGTACTCGCGACGGAAAGTGCACCAGCGGCTATCGGCCCTTACGTTCAGGGCGTCGATCTGGGCAGCATGATCATCACCTCTGGGCAGATCCCGGTGAACCCGAAAACTGGTGAAGTGCCGGCCGACGTAGCGGCACAGGCGCGTCAGTCGCTGGAAAACGTGCAGGCGATCGTTGAAGCTGCCGGTCTGAAAGTGGGCGATATCGTGAAAACCACCGTTTTCGTGAAAGATCTGAACGATTTCGCGACCGTTAACGCCACGTATGAAGCCTTCTTCAACGAGCACAACGCCTCCTTCCCGGCGCGCTCCTGCGTTGAAGTGGCCCGTCTGCCAAAAGACGTGAAAATTGAAATTGAAGCGATTGCCGTACGTCGCTAATTTATTTCAATAAAGAGAAGGCAGCTCCGGCTGCCTTTTTTATTTCGACCATTTTTACTCTCTGCAGGAAATGACGCATCCCCCACTCCATTAATAGACTGACGCTGCCTTGTTATATTCTAATTAATGGACAAAGAATGAAACTCTCAAAAATTGCGTTGGCCGTTGCCACACTAACGGCTGCGTCTTCAGCACTTGCACACGGATACATAGAATCTCCTGCCAGCCGCGCTTATATGTGTAAGCTAGGCCAGAATATTGACTGCGGCTCCGTTCAGTACGAACCGCAGAGCGTAGAAAAAGCTTCCGGATTCCCGACCGGCGCCATGCCCCCTGACGGCCAGCTCGCCAGCGCAGGCATTGCCAACTACTCCCAGCTTGATAAGCAGAGCCTGAACGCCTGGACCAAAACCCCCATGACGGCGGGGCCGCATGAATTTGTCTGGCACCATACCGCGCCGCATAAAACCACCAACTGGCGTTATTACATCACCAAACAAAACTGGGACCCAAATAAGCCTCTGACCCGCGACCAGTTTGAATTAACCCCGTTCTGTACCATTAACGGGAATGGTCAGGCACCGGCGATGACGAAATCCATGACCTGTAATGTGCCCGCACGCACGGGCTATCAGGTTATTTACGGCGTATGGGAAATTGCGGATACCGCAAACAGTTTCTATCAGGCCATTGACGTCGATTTCGGCAACGGCGGCAACGTTACGCCGGACGACACGCCTGCGGTGGTGTCCGAATGGAACAAAACGCTGAGCGGCCAGATTGCCGGTAATAACCTGAATGCAGGCGATAAAGTCATCGCGCGATTCTTCGATGCCAACGGCGAAGTTGCCGCCATGCGCACCGAGATGACCATTAGTTCAGCAGCCCAGGGGGATGCAAACCAGTGGGCATACGATCTGGCGCAGAAAATCAACGCGGCGCACAGCGACGTACGCGTCGGCGTGAAGGATGAAGCGGGTGAAATCAGCCCGGTCCACGGCGCGAACAGCGTCTTCGTCAAAGACGGCAGCGCCCTGCAGTCCGTTGCGATCTCGTATGAAGAGCAGAAGGCGGAAGTGCATGAAACCATTGCCGTTTCTAACCTGCAGTACAGCAAAATCGAGAACGGCAAGGCAACCGTCACCTTCCACGTAAACACCAAAGGTGACGTGAACCTTGAAGCACACGTGATGAACCACAGCGGTGCGGAAAAAGGCTACCTGAAGCAGGACATGAACAACGCCAACCAGGACGTGACCATGACCCTGAATGACGTGACGGCGGGTCACCACATGCTGAAATACTACGCGACCAACAAAGACGGCACGATGTTCGCCCAGGACGTGCTGAACCTGATGCTGGAAGGCGATTCAGCCGCAGACGGCACCGGTCAGCACGATTTTATCTTCCCGGACAGCATTGCGTCTTACAAAGCGGGTACCGTGGTACTGCAGCCTAAAGACGGTAAGACCTACGAGTGCAAGCCGTTCCCATACAGCGGTTACTGCGTGCAGTACAGCCCAACCGCAAACCAGTATGAGCCAGGCGTTGGCGCACACTGGAAAGAGGCGTGGATTTTGAAGAACTGAGTAGTCTTTTCCCCTCACCCTCTCCCCATCGGGGAGAGGGGACCGATCGAGCCCCTCGCCCCTATGGGGAGAGGGGTTGGGGTGAGGGGTTACTGATTCCGCGTCGCGCGCAGCAGCGTCTCCAGCGGATACACCGCCGCAATCACCACCTCGTCCTGCACCTTCGCCGCGTTATCCAGCTCGCTCTGAATCGACGCAATCTCTTTATCATCCAGCGTGCCCTGGCGCGCCACCAGATCCGTCAGCCTCAGGCCAATGGAGGCCAGCTTATCCACCTCCTGAATCACTGGCTTCATCGCCTTCAGTTGATAGCTGTTTTCGCTTAGCGCCAGCGCGTCGCTGGTGTTGCTCTGCCAGCGGTTAAAGACGTGGCGCAGCGCATCGGCGCTTTCCGTGTCTTCCGCATCGCTCACCAGCCTGTCGGCCCATTTGTTCATCTGCCGCACCGTGGCGCTTTCGGCGTTCAGCGCATCCGCGAAGCGATTGAGCGGTTCGAACTGATGATAATTTCCCGCCTGGAACTTCAGGTGCTGGCGGGTGTAATACTGCGCGGGCTCCACCGCCTGGGCGAGGATCTGCAGCGGCAGAGTATCGGCATTGTTCGCCAGGCGCGTGAACTGCACCTGCTGCTGGGTATGCTGCTGCAGCCCGACTGACACCGTCGACCAGCTGTCCATCGCCTGCAGGCGGGTGTACATGTTGTCGACGTCGTTGACGTCCTGCGCGGACCATAGCCGCTCCGCCACTGCAAAGGCGCGCGGCCACAGGCGGATATCCAGCACCGGTGCGACCACGTTCTCCGCCCACAGCGCGGCTTCACCGCCGAGCAGGTTGGCCTGATTCGCCACGTCCGGTACGACGGGCGGAATGCCTTTCGGTACCTCGTCCAGACGCGAGCCGCTAATCGGGTAGCGCGTATTCCCCACCAGGAAGTAACCGGAAAGCTTGTCGTTATCAACGTTGACGACCGGGCGCGTCTCGCCCATCCAGGTGTCGACGGTGAAGGTCACCTGATTGTCGTCACGCCATTCAATGTCCTGCACCGCGCGGCGGGATTTCCCGGCAAAATCAATAAATCCGCGCCAGCCGGCATCCCCTTTTACCAGCGTAAAGCTCCCCTCTACCGGCTTGCCCTTCAGGCGAGGCATGGTGAAGGCCCAGCTCTGGACGCTGTCGGTGTCCGCTATCACATCCACGCCGTTCAGCCCCTGCGGGACGATTTCATTGCGGTAGTGGTAGGCGGTGGACTGGGGCTGATCGAGATAGAAGCCCGTCGAGAGAATGCCTTTGTAGCCGTTCTGCGCCACCTGCCCCAGCGCGTCCTGCCCCTGCCAGGACTGGATCAGAATGCTTTTCGGCAGGTCGGGATGGTAGATCTCGTCCCAGCCGACCATCTGCCGGTGATGCTTCTCAAGGATCGTTTCCAGCCTGCGGTTGAAATACGCCTGCAGCGCGTGGCTGTCGGCAAGCTTCTTATCGCGCATAAATTGCTGAATGGCCGGGTTCGCTTTCCACTGGCTGTCGTCCACCTCATCACCGCCGATGTGCAGATAGGGATCGGGGAAGATCGCCGCCAGTTCGCTGACCATCGCGTCGGCAAAGGCGTAGGTTGCGTCTTTTGTTGGATCCAGCACCGGCTTCAGCACGCCCCAGCTGCGCTCCATGCTGTATGGCCCCGGCGCACTCATCAGCTCCGGATAGGCCACGGCAATCGCCGAGGCGTGGCCCGGCATGTCGATCTCCGGCACCACGCGAATGCCGCGCTCGGTGGCGTATCGCACCACCTCGCGCATCTGTTCAGGGGTGTAGAACAGCCCGTCGCTGGCAAGCTGCGTCAGCTTAGGGTAGCGCTTCGAGCTGAAGCGCCAGCCCTGATCGTCGGTCAGATGCCAGTGCAGGACGTTGAGCTTCGCCGCGGCCATACCGTCGATCTGGCGCTTGATATCCGGCAGCGGGATAAAGTGGCGCGCCGAGTCGAGCAGCAGTCCGCGCCACGGGAAGCGCGGCGAATCTTCAATGGTGACCCACGGCAGCGAGGTGTTTTCCGCGCCGTTCTGCATCAGCTGGAGCAGCGTTTCCATGGCGCGCAGCGCGCCGAAGCGGGTGTTTGCGGAGATATCGACGCCGTTGGCGTCCACCGTGAGCCTATAGCTTTCATCGCTGTCCGGCAGCGGCTGCGGCTTGACCTTTTTGGCAATCGCGATGCGGATGGTCGATTTGTCTGGCTTTTCAGCCTGAGGCTGCAGCGTCCAGCCGGTTTGCAGGGCAATGCGCTGGCGCAGGCGGTTGACGGCGTCACCGAGATCGTCCCCGGTGACGCTAATGGATACGTTGTTGCTGAGCACCAGCGCGCCCTGGGTGGTCGGGCGTTCGACCTTAGCAGGCCAGGGCATCAAAGGGAGATCGCCTGCCGGAGCAGCAAAGGCAGAGGCGCCGAGCATCAGCCCGGCGGTTAAGAGACTGTACCGTAACATGAATGTTCCTTATCTGACGGGCCAAATAAAGGCAAAACATTCTGTTAACATGCGCTCAATTTGTCGTCAAGCGAATGCGCCGATGGAGATCACAGGTTGTTGAATTTGGGAGGAAAGCCAGTCCCCTCACCCCGGCCCTCTCCCCAAAGGGGAGAGGGTGAAAAACTTACTGCCACCCGTACCGACGCGCATAGACTCCTTTCACCATCTGCGTCAGCACCATATAGCCCGCGAGGATCGCCACCAGCCACGGGAAGTAGCTCAGCGGCAGCGCCTGCAGCTGCAGGTAGCCTGCCAGTGGCGAGAACGGCAGCGCGATGCCGAGCGCCATCACAATCCCCGTCATCACAATCAGCGGCCACGCGGCACGGCTCTGGATGAACGGAATGCGGCGGGTGCGGATCATATGCACAATCAGCGTCTGCGACAGCAGCCCCACCACGAACCAGCCGGACTGGAACAGCGTCTGATGTTCCGGGGTGTTGGCGTGGAATACAAACCACATCAGGCAGAAGGTCAGAATGTCAAAGATGGAGCTGATCGGCCCAAAGAACAGCATAAAGCGCCCCAGATCGGCGGGGTTCCAGCGCTGCGGCTTCTGGATCTGCTCGTCGTCCACGTTATCAAACGGAATCGCTACCTGAGACACGTCGTACATCAGGTTCTGGATCAGCAGATGCAGCGGCAGCATCGGCAGGAACGGCAGAAACGCGCTCGCCACCAGCACGCTGAAGACGTTACCGAAGTTGGAGCTGGCGGTCATTTTGATGTACTTGAGCATGTTGGCGAAGGTGCGACGCCCTTCGATAACGCCCTCCTCCAGCACCATCAGGCTCTTTTCCAGCAGGATGATATCCGCCGCTTCGCGGGCGATATCCACCGCGCCGTCTACGGAGATGCCAATGTCCGCCGCACGCAGCGCGGGCGCGTCGTTGATGCCGTCGCCCATAAAGCCCACCACGTGCCCTTCGCGACGCAGCAGGGTGACGATGCGCTCTTTGTGCATCGGGGTCAGGCGGGCAAACAGCGTGGTGCGCTGGGCAAGCTGCGCCAGTTCGTCGTCGGTGAGGTGCTCAATGTCGCTCCCCACCACCACGTCGCCCGCGTCAAGGCCGACCTCGTGGCACACTTTGGCGGCCACCAGCTCGCTGTCGCCGGTGAGGATTTTGACGGTAATACCGCTTGCCTTCAGCGCCTTCAGCGCCGGCGCGGTGGTCTCTTTCGGCGGATCGAGGAATGCGATGTAACCCTCAAGGATCAGATCGGATTCGTCGATACGCTGATAGTCCCCCTCACGCGCGGGCAGGAACTTGCTCGCCACCGCCACCACGCGCAGCCCCTGACGGTTCAGGTTATCGGTGACGCGCTTAATGCGGCGCAGCATGGTGTCGTCCAGCGGGACGATCTCACCGTTATAGCGAACCTGCGTCGATACGTTGAGGATCTCCTGCAGCGCCCCTTTGCAGATCAGCTGGTGCACGTCTGTCTGCTCGCTCACCACCACCGACATGCGGCGGCGCTCGAAGTCGAACGGAATTTCGTCCACCTTCTGCCAGCGGCCGGAGAGCGTGCGGGCGGCTTCCTCGTCCACGCCTTCCAGCACCGCCACGTCGAGCAGGTTTTTCAGCCCCGTCTGGTAGTGGCTGTTCAGCCACGCGCTGTGGAGCACGCGCTCGCTGGTTTTACCGGCAATATCGGTGTGGTTCTCCAGCACGATTTTGTCCTGCGTCAGGGTGCCGGTTTTATCGGTGCAGAGGATGTCCATCGCGCCGAAGTTCTGAATGGCGTCCAGGTGCTTGACGATCACTTTCTGTTTAGAGAGTTTCACCGCCCCGCGCGCCAGCGTGGAGGTGACAATCATCGGCAGCATTTCCGGCGTTAAGCCAACGGCCACGGAGAGCGCAAACAGCGCCGCCTCCCACCAGTCGCCCTTGGTGTAGCCGTTGATCAGCAGCACAATCGGCGTCATCACCATCATAAAGCGGATCAGCAGCATGCTGACGCGGCCAATCCCTTTCTGGAAGGCGTTCGGCTCGCTCTCCTGCTCGCTGACGCGCCCGGCAAGCTGTCCAAACCAGGTGTTGCCCCCGGTGGCGGTGACAATCGCCTGCGCGGTGCCGCTCACAACCGTGGTGCCCATAAAGCACAGGGTATCGCACTCGAGCGGGTTCATCTGCTGCGGGTCGCGGCTGCGCGCCACCTTTTCAACGGGCAGGGATTCCCCGGTCAGCGAGGCCTGCGCCACGAACAGATCGCGCGCCTGGATGATGCGTAAATCCGCCGGGATCATGTCCCCCGCCGCCAGCTTCACCAGATCGCCCGGCACCAGCTGGTCGATAGGCAGCTCCACCCAGGCGTTTTCGCCGAGATCGTTAATCACCCGCGAGACGGTCGCGGTGTTGCTGACCATCGCCTTCAGGGCATCCGCCGCTTTGGTGGAGCGGGCTTCCTGAATGAAGTTCAGCAGCGTGGAGATGCCTACCATCAGGGCGATGACGCCCGCGGCGAACAGATCTTCCGTCGCGTAGGAGATAATGCCGAGCACGGTCAGCAGCAGGTTGAACGGGTTGCGGTAGCAGAGCCACAGGTGCACCCACCACGGAGAGGGCTTCTGCGCCGGGATCTGGTTATCGCCGTGCACGGCGCGGATTTTTTCCACTTCAGACGCGTTCAGCCCTTCAGGATGACCGCCAAAGGCGCGCCAGACTTCGTTTTCATCCATCGCCGCCACGTTCAGGCAGCGTTCGGTCAGGGACGCGGGGATCGCCGCCCCCGCCATGTTTTTAGCATTGGGCAGCGGGTCGCGCTGAACAAGACGGTGTGGCAGGTGGCGGCTCAGCAGCGCCTGCAGCTGCCGGGTGATATTTTTAAACATAGACATTCCTCCGCATCCGCCTGGGCGGACGCAGCATTCCCTTCAGGCGTGGCAAAGCCGTACCTGTCAGGCACTCAATTTTTCAAGCAGGAACGTTTGGGACGTTGCTGCCTCACATTACCGGTGAGACAGCAAAAGCTGGCTTACCGGAAAGAACGTGTTCTCCCGTTCAGGAGAGGTGTGGGATCGGGATCCATAAAGCCTCCGGTAAGTAAAAAAACAGGGTGTCGCCGCGCAGTATAAGGATTTAAGCGTACCCTTTGTGGCGATTCGGGCGATATTATACCCGCCTGCAAATAAACAGTACGTAAACCAGACTTTGCCCATAGCGAAATCGCGCTATAGCATTAGGCTCAATTGACCATTTTGTCGTTGTTACAGGGAAAACAGCATGCAGAACCGCCTTACGATTAAAGACATCGCGCGTTTAAGCGGTGTGGGGAAATCCACCGTGTCGCGCGTGCTGAACAACGAAAGTGGTGTCAGCGAACGCACCCGCGAACGCGTTGAGGCGGTCATGAATCAGCACGGTTTTTCCCCTTCCCGCTCCGCGCGCGCCATGCGCGGGCAGAGCGATAAAGTGGTCGCGATCATTGTTTCGCGTCTGGATTCACTCTCAGAGAACCTCGCTGTGCAGACCATGCTGCCCGCCTTCTACGAGCAGGGCTATGACCCGATCATGATGGAGAGCCAGTTCTCGCCGCAGCTGGTGGAAGAACATCTGGGCATGCTCCAGCGACGCAACATTGACGGCGTGGTGCTGTTTGGTTTTACCGGCATCAACGAAGAGATGCTGAAACACTGGCAGCCCTCTCTGGTGCTGCTGGCGCGCGATGCCCACGGTTTTGCCTCCGTCTGTTATGACGACGAGGGCGCGATTATCACCCTGATGCAGCGCCTGTTTGACGAAGGCCATCGCCACATCAGCTTCCTTGGGGTACCGCACGCAGACGTCACCACCGGCAAGCGCCGTCACGAGGCATACCTGGCCTTTTGCAAAAAGCACAATCTCCCGGCCGTGGCCTCCCTGCCGGGGCTGGGCATGAAGCAGGGCTACGAGCAGGTCGCCAGCGTTCTGACGCCGCAGACCACCGCGCTGGTGTGCGCCACCGATACCCTGGCGCTGGGCGCCAGCAAATATCTGCAGGAGCAGCGCATCGATAGCCTGCAGGTGGCGAGCGTGGGCAGCACGCCGCTGATGAAGTTCCTGCATCCGGAGATCATCACCGTCGATCCAGGCTACGCCGAGTCCGGCAGACAGGCCGCCGCGCAGCTGATCGAGCAGATCAACGGGCGGAGCGAGCCGCGTCAGATCGTTATTCCCGCTCACCTTTCGTAACCCCTCTAAAACGGATTATTGTGATCTTCGCCCGATTTCGGGAACGTTCCCATTTTCGCCGTCACGCTGAAGGAGTAGGCTTGCGCTCAGGTCATTACACCCCTCTCACCATCTGTCATGAGGTTTCATGATGAGTAAAGTCAAACAAGCAGATATCGATCGGCTGATCGTCCTGGTCGGCGGCCGCGAGAACATCGCAACCGTCAGCCATTGCATTACCCGCCTGCGCTTCGTGCTGAACGATCCGGCCAAAGCCAATCCGAAAGCCATTGAAGAGCTTTCCATGGTTAAAGGCTGCTTCACCAACGCCGGACAGTTCCAGGTGGTTATTGGTACCGAAGTGGGCGATTACTATCAGGCTCTGCTGGCGACCACCGGGCACAGCGCGGCGGATAAAGAGCAGGCCAAGAAGGCCGCGCGCCAGAATATGAAATGGCACGAGCAGCTGATTTCCCACTTCGCGGAAATTTTCTTCCCGCTGCTGCCAGCGCTGATCAGCGGGGGCTTAATCTTAGGCTTCCGTAACGTCATCGGCGATGTGCCGATGAGCGACGGCAAAACCCTGGCGCAGATGTATCCGGCGCTGAAAACCATTTACGACTTCCTGTGGCTGATTGGCGAGGCGATCTTCTTCTATCTGCCGGTCGGGATTTGCTGGTCCGCGGTGCGCAAGATGGGCGGTACGCCGATTCTCGGTATCGTGCTGGGCGTCACGCTGGTCTCTCCGCAGTTAATGAACGCTTACTTACTTGGTCAGCAGGTGCCTGAGGTGTGGAACTTCGGCCTGTTTACCATCGCCAAAGTGGGCTATCAGGCGCAGGTCATTCCGGCATTGCTGGCCGGTCTGGCGCTGGGCTTTATTGAAACGCGCCTGAAGCGCATCGTGCCGGATTACCTCTATCTGGTGGTGGTGCCGGTCTGCTCGCTGATTCTGGCGGTGTTCCTGGCGCACGCCTTTATCGGTCCGTTTGGCCGCATGATCGGCGACGGCGTGGCCTTCGCGGTCCGTCACCTGATGACTGGCAGCTTCGCGCCAGTCGGTGCCGCGCTGTTTGGCTTCCTGTACGCCCCGCTGGTGATCACCGGGGTGCACCAGACCACACTGGCTATTGATATGCAGATGATCCAGAGCCTCGGCGGCACGCCGGTCTGGCCGATTATCGCCCTGTCTAACATTGCGCAGGCGTCGGCGGTTACGGGCATCATCATCGTCAGCCGTAAGCACAACGAGCGTGAGATCTCCGTTCCGGCGGCCATCTCTGCCTACCTCGGCGTCACCGAACCGGCGATGTACGGTATCAACCTGAAATACCGTTTCCCGATGCTCTGCGCGATGATCGGCTCCGGTCTGGCGGGCCTGCTGTGCGGCCTGAACGGCGTGATGGCAAACGGGATTGGCGTCGGTGGCTTGCCGGGCATCCTCTCCATCCAGCCCGCTTTCTGGCAGGTGTTTGCCCTGGCGATGGCGGTAGCGATTATCGTCCCCATGGCGCTCACCACCGTGGTTTACCAGCGTAAGTTCCGTCAGGGCACGCTGCAGATTGTTTAACTTCATCTTTCGGGGCGCAGTTGCGCCCCTTCGCATTTGCAGGAACGCACTATGAATACCCTTCCTCACTGGTGGCAGAACGGCGTCATCTATCAGATTTACCCAAAGAGTTTCCAGGACACCACCGGCAGCGGCACCGGCGATCTGCGCGGCGTGACCCAGCGCCTGGATTACCTGAAATCCCTCGGCATCGACGCCATCTGGCTGACGCCGTTTTATATCTCCCCGCAGGTGGATAACGGCTACGACGTGGCGAATTACACCGCCATCGACCCGTCCTATGGCACGCTGGATGACTTTGACGAGCTGGTTGCCCGGGCGCACGAGCGCGGCATTCGCATTGTGCTCGATATGGTGTTTAACCACACCTCCACGCAGCACGCCTGGTTCCGCGAGTCGCTGAACAAAGCGAGTCCGTACCGCCAGTTCTACATCTGGCGCGACGGCACGCCGGAGCAGCTTCCTAACAACTGGCGATCCAAGTTTGGCGGCAACGCCTGGCGCTGGCACGCCGAGAGCGAGCAGTACTACCTTCACCTTTTTGCCCCAGAGCAGGCGGATCTCAACTGGGAAAACCCGGCGGTGCGCGAAGAGCTGAAAAAGGTGTGCGAGTTCTGGGCCGATCGCGGCGTGGACGGCTTGCGCCTGGACGTGATTAACCTCATCTCTAAAGATCAGGATTTCCCGGACGACAGCATCGGCGACGGCCGCCGCTTCTACACCGACGGGCCGCGCATCCACGAATATCTGCAGGAGATGAGCCGCGACGTCTTCACCCCGCGCAACCTGATGACGGTGGGCGAGATGTCCTCGACCTCGCTGGAGAACTGCCAGCAGTACGCGTCGCTCGACGGGCGCGAGCTGTCGATGACCTTTAACTTCCATCATCTGAAGGTGGACTACCCCGGCGGCGAAAAGTGGACGAAGGCGAAGCCTGACTTCGTGGCGCTGAAAACCCTCTTCCGCCACTGGCAGCAGGGGATGCACAACAAAGCCTGGAACGCGCTGTTCTGGTGTAACCACGACCAGCCGCGCATCGTGTCGCGCTTTGGTGACGAAGGGGAACATCGTGTGGCTGCCGCGAAGATGCTCGGCATGGTGCTGCACGGCATGCAGGGCACGCCGTATATCTATCAGGGCGAAGAGCTGGGGATGACCAACCCGCACTTCAGCCGCATCACCGACTACCGCGACGTGGAGAGTCTGAACATGTTCGCGGAACTGCGGGCCAGCGGCCGCGAGCCGGATGAATTGCTGGCGATTCTGGCGAGCAAATCCCGCGATAACGGGCGCACGCCAATGCAGTGGGACGCGTCGCACAATGCGGGCTTTACCGAGGGCGAGCCGTGGATTGGTGTCTGCGACAACTACGAAACCGTGAACGCCCGCGCGGCGCTGGACGACCCTGATTCGGTGTTCTACACCTATCGGTCGCTGATTAGCCTGCGTAAAACCCTGCCGGTGCTGACGTGGGGAGACTATGACGATTTGCTCCCGGAACACCCTTCCCTGTGGTGCTATCGCCGCCGGTGGCAGGGCCAGACGCTGATGGTAGTGGCGAACCTGAGCGGCGAGCGCCAGCAGTGGCAGCCGGACCCGGTACAGGGCGCATGGCGGGTCGCCCTTAGCAACTATGAGGACGTCCCCTCCCGTCCCGATACGCTGCTATTGCGCCCGTTTGAAGCCATCTGGTGGGTGCAGGAATAAACGTCAGGAGATACAGCATGCTGTATCTCCTTTTTTATGTTTAGCGATACGCTAAATGTACGACGATAACTTTTACATCACGACGTACCCAAAATAAAAATAGCCCTGCCAATTAAATAACCTCGGCAGGACATTATGAAAAAGACAATTATTAAAGCAACGTGTATTAGCGCATTATTATTAAGTACGCAGGGATGGTGCGGAAATACGTCCGTCGACCTTCGTTTTGGGCATAATACGCGCTCAGACGTCAATGATTCACGTATTAAAGTGATGCACCAGGCGAATAACGGCTTTTACTTCTCCGTTGAAGCCGCACAAAACCACAACGATACCTTTTTTGGTGATACCGACCGTTATAATTCCGACGACAAGGGGTTAACGGAAGCGGCGCAGGAGATTGAAACGCGCTGGCGCTTCGATCTGGGAAATGGTTTCGCCGTTGCGCCTGGCATGGTGACGGTTTTCACCGCCAGCAATACCCATTACCGCCCCTTCATTCAGGGGTGGAAAGCGTTCGATAATGGTCTGAACCTCTCCGCCCGTTATCGCTATAACACCGTCAATGACGCGCACAGCGACAAAGAACTCGACGGCAGCGGCTACACCCGCCGCCAGTCACACCAGTTCGACATTTGGTTCGCGTACAACATTGGCAAATTCGGCATGTCCTACAACCCGCGCTTCCGCTGGCAGGATAATGTCGATCAGGGAACCGGGGATGATACCTACTGGGAACATACCGTCGCGTTCAACTACAAGCTCGACGATGGCTGGACGCCATACGTCGAACTGGTTTCGCTGGATAAAACCTATATCAACGATGACGGCAACCATGAAAATGATTATGCCGTACGTCTGGGGATAGTGAAGCAGCTCTGACGACCTGACTACACCGTATCGTGCTGCAGCAGCCTGCAGCCGATACGGTCCACGGCGCTTAACAGTTCAAGCTGGCCCTCCCGCTGATACAGCGACACCGCGTTAATGTCGATCGGTAACGGCCAGCATAGCGTTGAAATTGCCGCCAGTGTCGACCCCTCGCGGGTAATGGCAATAATCTTTAAGCCTTTACGCAGCGCGTTACGCGCCATTTCAATCAGCGACTGCGTCTCCCCGGATTTACTGATCAGCACCAGCGTCCCCTTCGATACCCGTGTCAGCTGGTGCATGTCATTCAAAATAAGGTGCGGCAGGCTCGCCAGCGATAAAAAGCGCGACAGGTAGTTGAGGCTGGTGAGCGAGGCGCCGCGTGCGTACAGATAGATATGGCTGGAATGGGCGAGCAACCTGGACACCTCCGCCACAATATCGTCCGCCTGTGGCCCTACGTCGGGCGCTACTGGCGCAGGGCTAAAATGATCGCGCAAAAAACGGTACCGGAGCTCGGTATAACTTTTATACCCCATTTTTTTACACACACGATTAACGGATGTTGTCGTTGTAAAGGTATCACGGGCAATCTCTTTTGCCGATATATTAGAAATATTACACGCGTGATGCTGAATGTATTCAAATATCAAACGTTCACTTCCCTGAAATGAATTCATAAATTACGCCCTGTTTAATCCCGACATGATATTAACACAACGGAAAAATAGTCTCTGGAAGGCGCTTCACACATTGCATTTACGCGTATCACGATACGTAATTAGTATTAGCAAACGTTAAAAACTGTTTTAGGTTCTCTTTATACTTTCCCTGTTTTCACATCCAGGGAATTATGACAATGACGAAACAAAAAGTTGTCGCGGTAACAGCCTGCCCGACGGGCATTGCACATACCTTTATGGCGGCGAATAAAATTATTGCATGGGCTAAAGCGCACAATATTGAGGTTAAGGTCGAAACGCAGGGCAGCGACGGCGTTAAAAACCGCTTAACGAAGCAGGACATCGCCTCCGCCACGGCCATTATTCTGGCAACCGACGTCCCCATTCAGGATGCCGAGCGCTTTGAAAACATTCCTCACCTTCAGACCCGTACGCAAGAGCTGATCAAGCATACCGATCGATATCTGCGCCAGGCGCTGGCCATGGAAAAAAGCGTCACCACTGTCGTACATGAAGACGATCTCCAGCGTTCGGCTTACCAGATTTTTATCGGCCATATCATGGCAGCCATCAGCTATATGCTGCCGGTGGTGGTCATGGGCGGGCTGATGATGGCAACGGCTAAAATTACCGGCCAGTTTATTAACATCGAACATTCGCCGTTCAGCGTGCTGGATAAAATGGGCTTTATGACCATCAAGTTCATGTATCCGGTTTTCGCTATGTATCTGGCATTTTCCATTGCCGGCAAACCGGCGCTGATCCCCGGGCTTATCGGCGGCATTATGTCCGACGAAGTCTACAAGCGCTTCTTTGATATCGAAGGTTTTATGCCGTCCGGCTTTTTCGGCGCGATCGGCATCGGCTTTTTTGTGGGCTATCTGGTGCGCTGGCTGAACGATGCTATTCACGTCCGCCAGCAACTGACCACCATTAAGACCATGCTGATCGTCCCGCTGATCACCGGCATTACGCTGGTGATGGTCATGGAGTATTTGATTAACCCCATTTTTGGCTCACTTAACCAGCTGATGGTGGTCTTTTTTACCTCGGCAGGTGACACCGGGCGCGGGTTCTATTCTGCGATGATAGCCGCAGGCACCGCGTTCGACCTGGGCGGCCCGGTTAACAAGGCGGCAGGTTCCGTCGCACTCGGCCTGAATGGCATGAGCGAGACGTTTGATTTAACCGCCCGTGAACTCTCCATCGTCATCCCCTCTATTGGCGTTGGCTTTGCCGCGTTCCTTAACGGCCGCTTTGGACTACCGGATGTCTTCAGCCGGGAAGAGAAGACCGTTGGCAGCACCTCGCTATTGCTGGGCGTTATTGGGATCTCGGAAGGTGCGATCCCGTTCATCCTGAAAAACCCACGCCTGATCCCGGTGTTCATGACCGGTGCCGTCGCTGGCGCGCTGGTCGCCATTGCACTCGGCGTGAAGCAGACGCTGCCGCTACCGGCCATCTGGGGCTGGCCGCTGGCAACCAACGTGGCGGGCTACCTGGCGAGCGTCTTTATTGGCGCACTGATTTGCGCCCTGGGCGTGCTTTACGTCAGCCCAAAGAACGCCAGGTAAGGGGAACGTCATGAATCAGATCCACGTCATTGCCCACACGCACTGGGATCAGGAGTGGTATTTCACCCGTCAGGACAGCATGGTGCTGGCGTCATATAACTTTGCGGAAGTCATCGACACGCTGGAGCAGGACCCGGCATATAGCTGCTATCACCTTGACGGCCAGATGGCGGTGGTGGAGGACTTTCTCGCTATCAATCCCGATTATCGCGCCAGGCTGGAAACGCTGGTCAGAGACAAAAGGATCTTCGTGGGGCCATGGTATACCCAGACGGACACCTACAACGTGCATGGCGAATCCATCATCCGCAACCTCAAATACGGCATCTTCGCCGCCCGGACGCTGGGGCACGCCATGCAGGTTGGCTATCTTCCGGATACCTTCGGCCACAATGCGCAGATGCCGACGATCTTGCAGGGCTGCAATCTCGACAGCATCGTCTTCTGGCGCGGTATCGATCATGACAGGCACGCCAAAAGCAGCCAGTTCCTCTGGCGCGCGCCGTCAGGGGCGACCGTTATCGCCTGCGCGATGGCGTTCGGTTATGGCGCGGCGAAAAACATAGGGTCAGAAGCGAGCCATCTGGAGGACAAAATCTTTCCGATGGTCAATCACCTGCGTTCACGCGCCGGTATCAACGACCTGCTCCTGCCCTGCGGCGGGGATCAGGTCAGCATCGACCCGGCGCTGCCGAAAATCCTGGAGCTCGCCAGCGCACGCTCCCCAGACGAGGACCGGTACGTCCTCAGTTCGCTGGAGCGCTACGTCGACACCCTGCGCGCGCAGCGTGAGCAGTTTGAACTATGGGAAGGAGAGCTGAAATCACCGCGCTACACCCGCATTCATAAAACGATCGGCTCCGTGCGCTACGACATCAAAAAGAAAAATGATGAGGTTGAGCAGTTCCTCCTGCGACAGCTGGAGCCGACAATCGCCATGGCGCGTCATCAGGGCATCCCGGTCAACCTCTCAGTGGTCGATACCCTCTGGAAGAAGCTGTTGCGAAGCCACGCCCACGACTCCATTGGCGGTTGTAACAGTGATGCCACCAACCGCGACATCCTGCATCGGCTGGAGCAAACCGAACAGCTGTGCCACAGTCTGTGGAATCTGGTGGTGAAAACCCTGGCCGCCTGCATTCAGGACGGCGACCTGCTGATTTTCAACCCGCTGGCCGCGCAAACGCAACGCGTGGTGAAAACCACTCTCTACAGCCGCGCTGACAATATCGCGCTGACGTATCAGGGCCAGCCTATCCCCTTCGACGTCCTGAAAAGAGACGTGTTGCCCGGCGGAACGGCGATCTCCCTTACCGCTGAAGGCGAGTGTGAAACGCCCCTTCCCCCTTATTTCCGCTGGCAGGTTGCTTTGCAAACCCCGGTTCTGCCGTCGGTCGGCTACATCACGGTTAACGTGGAAGATGACCCTGCGCCGTTCCGCCAGCATGTACAGACAAAGGGAAGCGAGATAGTGAATGCGCACTATCGACTGTCGCTGGACGCCGGAACGCTAATCCTGGAAGACAAACGCAGCGGCAGGCGTATCCCCTCTCTCTTTACCCTTGAAGACTGCGCGGATGCGGGCGACAGCTACGATTTCTCGCCGCTTGCGGGCGACGTGCCGACGCGCTGTTCGCATTTTACGCTCGTCGACAGCCTGAAAACGCCACTTGTTGAAAAGCTGATCGTTGAGGCCACGATGCTTCTTCCGCAGGATCTCGCAGGCCGTCAGAATACGGACCGAACGCCGCTATCCATTCGTCTGGTGTGCGAATTACGCCACGACGATCCGAACCTGTATGTCGAGAGTACGCTTGAAAACAGCCACTGCGATCACCGGCTACGTTTACTGATCGACAGCGATATTCACACCCGTCACGCTATCGCCTCCCAGCCCTTCGCGATAATCCAGCGCGAAACGGGATGTGCCGGAGAAAACTGGCAGGAGCGCTATCGCGAGATGCCCGTGGATATCGAAACCACCGAAGGCATTATTGCCGTCGCGGAAGCGGGCAAAGCGCTGGTGGTGAATAGCCGAGGTATGAAAGAGTTTCAGATTATCGGCAGCGAACCGGCGGCGATTGCCCTGACATTGTTTAAAGCGACGGGCGTGCTCGGGCGCAACGATCTCGACTGGCGGCCAGGCCGGGCGTCCGGCATTAATAATACGGTGGTTGAAACCCCCGATGCCCAGTTGCTGAAACCGCTGCACTTTTCATTCACCGTCGCGCTGGCCGACAGCGCCGACCATCTCACGCTTCGTCGGCTGGAAAATCAGGCCGCCGGGCAGCCCTTCACCTATCAGCGGCAATCGTTGCACACGCTCGATCACCGTCTTGAGCGCTTTTCGTTGCGCCTGCCCGACCGCCAGCTTCCGGCACAATTCTCACTATTGACCCTGCCGGAGCCGCTCATCCTTTCTGCCCTGCCCCATGCGCAGCAGTCGCGCGGCACGGTCGTCCGGGTGTTTAACGCCGGGACGCAGCCGGTTCCCGTCCCGGCAGCGCTGGCAGAGCTCCATCAGATCAACTATCTGGAAGAGCCGGTGCAGCCGGTAACGGCGATCCCCCCTTCCGCGACCTGCGATTTTTTAATGGAGGCTTAATATGAACTTGCTTGCATTGACGCACCCCGATCTGGTTTTTATCAACCCGCCGCACCGTACGCCTGAAACGCTGATCCGCTGGCTCGCCGAACCGCTCGCCGGGCGGAAAATCATCAGCGATCAAGAAACGTTTATCCAGAGCGTTTTACAACGCGAAAGCGAAGGTCCTACCGCGCTGGGTGAAGCGCTCGCCGTTCCGCACGGTAAAACCGAGGCGGTGCAGCAGGCGGCGTTTTGTCTGGCGCTCTTTGACGACCCGATACGCTGGCCGGGTCTGGAAGGGGATGAAGAGGTGAGAATGGTTTTTCTGCTCGCCATTCCGCCCGCAGAAGCAGGCAGTACCCATATGCAGCTGCTGACGACGCTGACCAGTTTATTGACGGAAGATCGGGTACGTGAGCAGCTTCTGGCGTCGCGCACCCGGGAAGAGGCGATGTCAGCCCTGAGTGCTGAAGAACCGCAAAAACAGGATGCGTCCCCCGACCGTTCCCTTCTCATTCCGATGATACTGGGTAGTATCGCTACCGCAGCCTTTATACAGGCAGGATTGAGCTGGGCCTGCGGAATGAGTTAACCGAACGGCGCTCAGCACGTACCGTGCTGAGCGCTTGTTTTTGTTGAATAATTAATCAGATTTTTCCTCTGCGTCTTTACAAAGGCTGAAGCGCCCGCCGTTTGTACTCTCGTCTTTTTACTTTGTTCTGCGTCAAATAAATCGCAAACTTGTTTGATGCAAATCACTATATGTAGCACTTAAAATGCACGCCGACCCAACATCTTGTATTTTTCGTCTACTATTCCAACAACAAGACGGCGCTGACGCTGGCCGGAACTGTGGATAACACGAGCTGGGAACGCGGGAAGTCTTTGGCCCGGCGGGGAATACGCCCGGTGAATACTTCTCCACCTCTGTGGATAACCTGTTTTCAAAAAATGGAGTGATCATGACACCGCATGTGATGAAACGTGATGGCTGTAAAGTGCCGTTTAAATCAGAGCGCATCCAGGAAGCCATTCTGCGTGCAGCTAAAGCAGCGGGAGTCGATGACGCAGATTACTGCGCCACCGTCGCAGAAGTCGTTAGCAGCCAGATGACTGAACGCAGCCAGGTCGATATCAACGAGATCCAGACCGCGGTTGAAAACCAGCTGATGGCGGGGCCTTATAAGCAGCTGGCGCGCGCCTACATTGAGTACCGCCACGATCGTGACGTGCAGCGTGAGAAGCGTGGTCGCCTGAACCAGGAGATCCGTGGCCTGGTGGAGCAGACCAACTCTGCCCTGCTCAACGAAAACGCCAACAAAGACAGTAAAGTGATCCCGACCCAGCGCGACCTGCTGGCCGGTATCGTCGCCAAACACTATGCCCGTCAGCACCTGCTGCCGCGCGACGTGGTGTCTGCGCACGAGCGCGGCGAGATCCACTATCACGATCTCGACTATTCGCCGTTCTTCCCGATGTTCAATTGCATGCTGATCGACCTGAAAGGCATGCTGACCCACGGTTTTAAAATGGGTAACGCCGAGATTGAACCGCCAAAATCCATCTCCACCGCCACCGCGGTTACGGCACAGATCATCGCCCAGGTGGCGAGCCATATTTACGGCGGGACCACCATTAACCGCATTGATGAAGTGCTGGCCCCGTTCGTAACGGCGAGCTTCAACAAGCACCGTAAAACCGCCGAAGAGTGGCAGATCCCGGACGCGGACGGCTACGCGCACTCCCGCACCGAAAAAGAGTGCTACGACGCGTTCCAGTCGCTGGAATATGAGGTGAACACGCTGCACACCGCCAACGGCCAGACGCCGTTTGTGACCTTCGGTTTTGGCTTGGGCACCAGCTGGGAATCACGCCTGATTCAACAGTCCATCCTGCGCAACCGTATTTCCGGCCTCGGCAAGAACCGCAAAACGGCGGTATTCCCGAAACTGGTGTTCGCGATTCGCGACGGCCTGAACCACAAGTTTGGCGACCCGAACTACGACATCAAACAGCTGGCGCTGGAGTGCGCGAGCAAGCGCATGTACCCGGACATCCTGAACTACGATCAGGTCGTTAAAGTGACCGGCTCGTTTAAAACGCCAATGGGCTGCCGCAGCTTCCTCGGCGTGTACGAAGATGAAAACGGCGAGCAGATCCACGACGGGCGTAACAACCTGGGCGTGATCAGCCTGAACCTGCCGCGCATCGCGCTGGAGGCCAAAGGCAATGAAGCTGAATTCTGGAAACTGCTGGATGAACGCCTGCAGCTGGCGCGTAAGGCGCTGATGACCCGTATTGCTCGCCTTGAAGGAGTGAAAGCCCGCGTCGCGCCAATCCTCTATATGGAAGGGGCCTGCGGCGTGCGCCTGAAGGCGGACGATGACGTGTCCGAGATCTTCAAAAACGGCCGCGCGTCGATTTCGCTGGGCTATATCGGCATCCACGAGACCATCAACGCACTGGCTGGCGATACGCATATGTACGACAGCGAGGCCCTGCGCGAAAAAGGCATTGCGATTGTTCAACGCCTGCGCGACGCGGTTGACCAGTGGAAAGAGGAAACCGGCTACGGATTTAGCCTCTACAGCACGCCGAGCGAGAACCTGTGCGACCGCTTCTGCCGTCTGGATACCGCCGAGTTCGGGATTGTGGAAGGCGTGACCGACAAAGGGTATTACACCAACAGCTTCCACCTCGACGTGGAGAAAAAGGTGAACCCGTACGATAAGATCGACTTCGAAGCGGCCTATCCGCCGATCGCCAGCGGCGGCTTCATCTGCTACGGCGAGTACCCGAACATTCAGCACAACCTGAAGGCGCTGGAAGACGTATGGGATTACAGCTATCAGCACGTGCCGTATTACGGGACCAACACGCCAATCGACGAGTGCTACGAGTGCGGCTTTACCGGTGAGTTCGAGTGTACGAGTAAAGGCTTCACCTGCCCGAAATGCGGCAACCACGATGCGGCCCGCGTCTCCGTGACCCGTCGCGTGTGCGGCTATCTCGGCAGCCCGGACGCGCGTCCGTTTAACGCCGGCAAGCAGGAAGAGGTGAAGCGCCGCGTGAAGCATTTGGGGAATGGGCAGATCGGGTAAGTTCTGCGCAGGGTTCTCCCCCTCACCCTACCCCTCTCCCTCAAGGGAGAGGGAACTCTTCTCCCTCTCCCTGTGGGAGAGGGCCGGGGTGAGGGCATCCGCGCGCACATTCTCTGGACATTTTCTATGCGATACCATCAATACTACCCCGTCGACATCGTCAACGGCCCCGGCACCCGCTGCACCCTGTTCGTCTCAGGCTGCGTCCACGAATGCCCCGGCTGCTACAACAAAAGCACCTGGCGTCTGAACTCCGGCATGCCGTTTACCGCTGAGATGGAAGACAAGATCGTCAACGACCTGAACGACACGCGCATTCACCGTCAGGGGATCTCACTTTCCGGCGGCGACCCCCTGCACCCGCAAAACGTGCCGGATATCCTGAAGCTGGTGAAGCGCATTCGGGCAGAGTGTACGGGAAAAGATATCTGGGTCTGGACAGGCTATAAGCTGGATGAGCTGAACGCGCAGCAAATGGAAGTGGTGGAACTGATTAACGTGCTGGTCGACGGCAAGTTCGTACAGGATTTAAAAGACCCGGCGCTGATTTGGCGCGGCAGCAGCAACCAGGTTGTGCATCATTTGCGTTGATCAAAGGCGGATGTTATCCGTCCGCCCTTACCTCAAAACCGGCTCAAACTCTCCATTGCCACCGCCTTAAACCCGGCAAAATCTCCGCACTGGCACAGGCGCGCCATCGCCCGTTCACGCAGGAAGGTGACGAAGATATCGTAAATCGCCATCGCCTCTTCGTACTCGCTTTTGCTGATGGCGAGCAGGAAGATGACGTGCGCGGTTTCATCCCCCCACGGGATGCCCTGCGGAGCCAGAACCGTGTAGACCACCGTTTTCTGCGCCAGCAGGCCGAGGGAGTGCGGCAGCGCGATGCCGTCGCCGAGCATGGTGCTGACGATAGCCTCACGCTCCACGACCGAATCCAGAAACTCCGCGCCAACAAAACCTTCGCGTTCAAGTTGGTCACACAGCTCGCGGAACAGCGTTTGCTGGTCAACGGGCTTGTCGAGAATGCGGAAATGGGCCGCGTCGAAGTATTTCTCCAGCATCCACGGACGGGTGCGGTCCACCAGCACCAGCTTGCCGATCTGCTCTAACTGATAGTCGGTCGGGAACGGGGCGATCGTCACCACCGGTTTGGATTTTTCGCTGACGCGGGCGGTAGAGATAACAAAGTCCTCGCCGATGGCATCCGCCAGCTCGTACTCGCGCAGGGTGAGCGTGCGCGTCACCTCGATCTGCGGATACTTGCGCTGAAGCACCGCCTCGATCATGCGCACCATGGCATTCCCGGCATCGCACACCAGCAGCACGCGCGGCTGGCGCTGGTAGCCGATGTTGTAGTGGCGCTCCAGCCCGACGCCGATATGCAGCACCAGAAAGCCAATCTCGTTTTCGCTGATCGCATACGGCGTGTATTTGCCCCAGCTCGACACCGCCGCCAGCGTCATATCCCATGCCATCGGGTAATGCTGCTTGATGTTTTCCAGCAGCGGATTGGGGATCATGATTTGATACCGCACGCGGGTGATCATGGTTTTAATGTGCGTGAGCAGATCCGCGTGCAGCTGCGCGTCGCTGAGCAGGTTGTAGTTATAGTGGGTGTTGATGTAGCGCAGGATGTAGTTGACCAGCGCCTCGTCGTCGTCGGCGTTAATCGCGCTTGGGGCGATCTCCTGAATCTGCCGCGCAGCAATGTGCACGCACAGCCAGCTCTCTTCGGACGGCGACAGCGCTTTGCCCGCCAGCTCCTGAATGACCACCGCGATATCCTTCGCCGCCTCGCGCACGTTCTCTTCCACGTCTTCCGCATGAAATTCCGGCAGCGGAAAGCCTTCGCTGATACGACGCACCGACACCGCACAGTACAGACGCAGGAACAGCTCGCCTTCGTCAGTCAGGCGGATGTGGTGCCGGGTAAGCGCGTCGTGCAGCACGGCTACCATCTGCTCCGGTACCCCGGCGTTGAGCGCGACCTCCGTCACCAGCGGGTTGAGGCTGTCCTGCTGCGCCAGCTCCCACAGGAGATCGGTGAGGCAGGCGCGCACCGACATCTCGCTGCCAAACAGCTTCATGCCGTGGCGCGGGCGGGTTTCCAGCGTCAGGTTATAGCGCTGGAACCACTCGCGCACTTCCACCATGTCGCTTTGCAGCGTGGCGCGGCTGACAAACCACTCGTCAGCCAGATCTTCAAGCTTAAGCGAAAACGCCGACGTCAGAAAACGCACCACCAGATAGTGCACGCGCTCCGCTCCCGTTCGGGGAATTCGCAGCGCGCGCGGGTGCGATGCCTGCAGCTGCTGATAGCGCTCGGCATCATCAATTTTTAGCTGGTAGCCGTTGCCCCGGCTCAGAATAAACTGCGCGCCGTGGCTTGCCAGCAGCGCGTTCAGGGCGGTGATATCGGCGCGGACGGTTCGCGTGGAGACCGACAGCCGCTGCGCCAGCTCGTCCTGTGGCAGCGTCTCGTTTTGCAACAGATCGAAAAGTTGCGCTAAACGTTGGTTCGGAAATCGCACGGGTTTGTCCTCTTACAGCTTAAGGTGAAATGACCATCTGGGATGGGCTGCCGACCGGGGTATAGTCTGGCTCGAAGCTCAGCTTGCCATCCTGCGCCACGCGGAAACGGGTAATGTTGTCGCTGCGCTGGTTCATGACGTACAGCCAGCGTCCCTGTTTATCGAGCGTCAGGGTGCGCGGGTAGTCGCCGCGCGTCCACACGTCGTCCTGATGGGTCAGCGTGCCCTCCGCTGTTACGGTAAAGTGCCCGATGCTGTTATGCAAACGGTTAGCCACATACAGCTGCTTACCGTCGGCGCTTAATGCGAGCCCGGCTGCAAAGCTGGTGCCTTTATAGCCGTCCGGCAGGGCAGAGACCGTTTTGCCCTCTTTCAGTCTGCCGCTGCTGTCCAGCGCATAATGGGTGAGCGTAGACGCCTCTTCGTTAATCAGCCACAGGGCGTCCCCCTTTGGCGTAAAGACAAAGTGGCGCGGGCCGGCGCCTTTTGAGGAGGCGCTGATAAACGGCGGATCGTTCGGCGTCAGCTTTCCGGTTCGATCGTCAAAGCGGTACTGATAGATACGATCCAGCCCCAGATCGGTAGAAAAAACATATTTCCCGCTCGGATCGGCAGCGATCATGTGCGCATGGGGGCCGTTGTGATCGCTGATGGCAAAGCTACCTTCGACAGCCGCTTCCGGCTTCGCCGCGCCCGGTTCCCCCTGATCCTGATGTTTGTCCGTAGCGTCACCCAGGCTGCCGTCCGCGTTGACGGGCAACACGGCAATCGATCCGCTGACATAGTTCGCCACCAGCAGATGCTGGCCGCTCGGCGTCAGCGACAGGTACACCGGCCCCGCACCGCCGGAAGCCACCTGATTCAGTTCGCTTAGCTCGCCGTTATCCCCCACCCGCAGCGCCTGCACCAAGCCCTGCTCCACTTCGCTTGCCAGATAGAGCGTTTTGCCGTCGTGCGAGACGGTCAGCTGCGCGGCGTTCGGCAGCTTGCTCACCAGCGTTTTATTCGCCAGCGCGCCGGTTTGTGGGTCAACGGTAAAGCGGTACAGCCCTTCCCCGTTGGGGTTGTAGGTGCCCACCCAGGCGTATTGCGTCTGGGCGACAGCGGCAGTGGCGAACATTGAGAGTGAAGCAACAAGCAGGGTACGGGTGTGCATGGTGGCTCCTTCAGGTGTGTGCGGTAAGGTTTTGTTCTACTTAACCAGCTTCTTCGTCATTTCCAGCAGCGTACGCACATCTTCCGGGCGCGTGTCGCCGCTGGCCTTGTCGATAATCGAGCTGTAAATATGCGGGATGATTTTGCTCACGCCCGCGTCGAGGGCGATCTGCAGGATCTCCTCATAGTTTTCCAGATCGATACCTCCGGTTGGCTCCAGCCAGAAGTCGTGACGGGCGCAGGCTTCCGCCACCGCTTTGTACTCGTCACGGCACTTCAGGCCGCCCATCGGGAAGTATTTGATGGAACTGCCGCCGAAATCTTTCAGCAGGGCAATCGCCGTTTCAACCGGCACGATGCCGTCCGGTGCTGCGCTGCTCAGCGGACCGGTGGAGATTTTTACCATGCCGACGGTGCCGGTCGGAGAGACCAGACCGTTGACCACAGACTCATTCTGCCCCAGCAACGCACGGCTGGTGGCCACGCCGGTAAAGACCTGGTTGACGTGCTGCGGCTGCACCTGACGGGAGATTTCGCCCACCATCGCCGACTGGTTCGGATCCCCCGCGCCGAGGCCGACGGAAAGCGCGTTATCAATCAGCGCGGCATATTCACGCATATCGGCAACGGCGCTCGCCACGTCCGGGTAATTTTTGGAGAGCACGCCCACCAGCACGTGGCCTTCCGCCGCCTCGTAAATGGCGCTGGCGTTGGCTTTCGATCCTGCCAGCACGTTCAGGCAGACGCGGTCACGGTAAAAGTTGGGGGTCAGTTTCATGCGTTTTTCTCCTGTCCTAATACTTCGCTAATGCGGCGGTAGACGATGTTCAGCTGGTCAGCGCTCACGCTGCGCACGTCCGCCTCGATAATCCCTTCGTTGGCCTTGTAGCCGCGGAAGTAAATGGCGTATTCCCCCTGTTTCAGCTTCGCCACCAGGTCACCCGTGCCGACGCCCGTTGCGGCTTCGTCGAACTTAATCTCGGTGCGCGCGATATCGCGACCGGCGCTGTCCCAGACCACGCGCGCGGTTACGCCGTTCAGGGTATTGAGCGCGTCGATAAACGGCGTCATCTTCGCCACCATCTCGGCCCCGCTCTCTTTGTTCGCCGTCAGGTAGTGTTCGATGGCGCAGGTCAGACCAAGAATGCCCTCTTTCCCGACCTTCATCGCACGGCCAATGCCCGCAGTCTGGCGCTTCACCCACTCAACGTACTGGGTTTTGCCGATCACCAGCCCGCTGGTTGGCCCTTCAATCGCCTTCGCGCCGCTGTAGATCACCAGATCCGCGCCGGAGCGGTAGTAGGCGTGCAGATCTTCTTCTGCCGCCGCATCGACGATCAGCGGGAGATCGTGCTTGCGCGCCACGACCGCCGCCTGCTCGACGCTGAGCATGCTTTTCTGAACGCAGTGGTGCGATTTAATGTAGAGGATCGCCGCGGTGCGCGGGGTGATCGCCGCCGCCAGCTGATCGGCAGAGCATTCGTTGGCGTAGCCCGCCTCCACCAGCTTGCCGCCGCCCAGCGCCACCATGGTGCCCACCGGCGCGCCAAAGTTCACGTTGTGGCCTTTCGGCAGGACGATTTCGTTATTCTCAATCGGGGTCACGTGCAAGTTTTCCAGCAGCCAGTCGCTGTCTTTCACCAGCACCGCCGCCACGGACTGGGCAATGCCCGCCGACGCGCAGGAGACCACCGTCGCGCCCTCCACGTCCAGCAGCTTCGCGATGTACTCCCCGGTTTTGTTAACCAGATCCTTCATCTCGAAATAGTGATTCATGCCGTCCATCGCCGCCTGCACCACTTCCGGGCGCGGCGTGGAGACGCCCAGCGCCGTCATGCGGCCAGAGGTGTTGATAACCTGCTTTAAATTATACTTCTCATAAATCGAAGACATGTTCCGTGCTCCCTTGTTCGGTCATGTAGCCCTTGCCCGCGCGGATCGCGGCAAGCGGCACCAGAATGTGTTCAGCCTGCAGGCTGTCGTTTTCAGCGTCTGTCAGCACCGTTGGCTGGCGTTTAATCGTGAACAGCGTCAGGTCGGCGTCGAGACCCGGCTGGATGCGACCCTTGCGCGTCAGGCGCAGGCCGTCGGCGGCGTTGGCGGTCACGCAGTCAATCACCTGCGGCAACGACATGCCGATGGCGAGAAACTTCGACATCACGCTTGCCAGCGAGCCCACCGGGCCGTTGATGCGGTTGCGGCAGTAGATATCCGAGCTGATGGTGTGCGGCAAAATGCCCATGGCGATGGCGCGTTTCGCCACCTCAAAGCTGAAGCTCGCCGTGCCGTGGCCGACGTCCAGACGCACCCCGCGCTTCAGGGCGGAGGTGATGGAGGCGCGCAGCTCGCCGGAGGGCGTCAGAATGCGGTTTGGCTTGCCGTTGTAGCAGTGGGTGATGATGTCGCCCGAGCTCAGCAGCTCGGCAATTTCGTCGAGGTTCGGCGGGTTGTTGCCAATGTGCACCATCAGCGGCAGGTCGCCGTTCTCTTTCTGAATGGCTTTGGCGCGCTCCAGCGGCGTAATGCCGTTTTCACCGACCACGCTGCTGCTCATGCGCGCCTTCAGGCCGACGATAAAATCAGGGTGGCGCTTCAACGCCTGCTTCACCGCGTCGGCGTCAATATTCGCCATGTTGGCCAGCTCGTTCTGGGCAATCAGCCCCACGCGGGAGATGTTCAGCAGGGCAAAGACTTCTGTGGAAGCTTTGCGGGTGATGTCGTAGAAATCGTCCACGTCGTCGGCCCCGGTACTGCCCGCGTCCACCACGGTGGTAACGCCGGTGGCAATGCCCACGCTGTCCGGCTCGTCGTGGTAAATCGGGGAGTTCGGGTAGCAGTGAACGTGGGAGTCAATCCAGCCTGCGCTGACGAACACGTCGCCATTCAGCTCAACCGTTTTATGCGCAGGGGCATCAATGTCGCCCGTCGCGGCGATCTTTCCGTCCTGAATGGCGATATCGGTCAGGGTATCGTCGGCGAGGCGCGCACGGCGCAGGAGTAAATCAAACATGAGGATCTCCTGATAAGGCGGGCGCCGGAGCGCCCGCGGGTATTAAAGGGCGACCGGGAACAGCCAGCCCAACAGCATTGCGCCGAGGATGGCGCCACCGGTAATCGGCTTCTGCCAGATGTAGAACACCAGCGCGCCCAGCAGGGAACCGACGCCGATAGGAATGGAGGCGGTCATGGCGCTGAGGATAATCAACGGCCCGAGGAAGCGGCCGGAGGCGTTGCCCGCGCCCATCATCACGTCTGCACCGTAGGTAGAGTTGCTCTGGTTGATGGTGAACTTACGCGCCAGGATGATGACGTAGCCGATCGCCAGACCAATCACCAGGCCGGTAATCAGCGAGGCGATGAAGTTGGTCACCGGGAACATGATCCCCGCGCCCAACAGCAGCGCCGGAACGCCGAGGCCCACGCCGGTCTGGATCGCACCGCCGATATCAAGAATACCGACCAGCGACCCTTCGATAATGCGGGCGAACAGGAAGCTTGCGCCGAACGCCGCCACCGCGCCGTAGACGCCGGTATCAATCCCCGCTTTCAGCATCGCCACGAAGGCCACTTCGTTAAACGCGCCGATACCGTAGAGGTAGTACATGTGCGTCCCGGCGAAAACGCCGGAGGAGAGCAGGCCAACGAAGATCGGGAACGACCAGTCGGCATACCAAAAACCTTTATTCTGTTCCATGTAGAGGCTCCTGTTATTTACCGCTGAGCGAGTTGTGGATCATATCGAGCCAGTTCGGCACGGTCAGATGGAAGGATTCGATCATCTTCATGTCGAAGCCGCGGAAGAAGCCGCTCAGCACGAAGAGCAGGACGATAGCCGCCATCATCACTTTGGTGACGTGGTTCCAGCCGCTCTCTTCCACGCCTTTACCGATCAGGATCCCCAGCACCAGGCCCGGTACGGCGTTGCCCATAATCAGCTGCGCCGCGCCGCCGAAGATGGTGGCCCAGAAGCCCGATTTTTTACCCGCGTCGATAGCCGCCAGCCAGAAGATCACCGGCATGACGGTGTTCACCAGTAGGTTCGCGGCAGGCACCAGTACCTTCACGGCGGTGACCTGAAGCGCGGCCGGAACGGAGGAGGCGGTCAGGTTCAGGAAGGTCACGACGATCATGCCGATCACGCCGCAGGCAATCGCCATTTTGCGGGGATCGTGCAGCGTTTCGCCGACGTTACGGTTTTTGATCATCAGTGCAGCAGCACCCCAGTTCGGGATGATGCGGTGGTCAACGTCCTGTGTGAAGGCGCCTGCAGCCACGGAAGAGGCCCAGGCGTTAAAGAAGAAACCTAACCCAAAGGAGAAGTGAGAAGCCGGATCCCCTTCGCAGGAGTTCAGTTCCCCCAACGTACGAAACGCGCCCATACCCTGAGTGGTAGGCGCATGAAACATGCGTGCAGCCCCGGCGCCAACACCGACGCCTACCAGGCCGCCGATGATGAGCGATTTTATTAATATAATTAAGAACATCAGTCTGCCCTTTTTATGAATAATCAGCGTTGCGTGACGAAATCCACCCGGTCGAGATTGATGGCGGTCACGTTGACGGTCACATCCAGCTCCACGCTGTAGGTGCGTCTTTCCCGGCGCAAAAAGAAGAACAGAAACGCTTCTTTACGCACCGCTTCTTGCGCCTGAACAACCTGCACATCCTGTGGCTCAATACGCAGTAAGATATGCGGTGAGGCTTTCATCACCGCGGCCTGAACGTGGTTGAGCGCGTCAGCAAAGGCGCGCGCTTTGGCGTCGCCTTTGCCCTTCACTCTCACCGTGGTTGTGAACTGTTCTTTCATGCTTATGCGCCGTATTTCTTCTGCCACGCCTGTACCAGACGCTCGCCCAGCTCTTCTTTATCCATAAAGCCGAAGCCCAGCACGTTGCAGCCTTCGTTGATGGCGGTCACACCCTCTTCCACGGAACGCATGCCGTATTTGGCTTTGTAGCCATATTTGGTTTGGGCGGTGATAGCGCCCGCACCGCCGCTGCCGCAGAAGGAGATGCCGAAAGTGGCATTTTCCGCCTTCATCACGTCGCCGAGCTTCATGTCAGCCGCCATGCCCGGCACGACAACCGCGCGTCCGCCTGCTTTTTCCACACCGGCAGCCACTTTCTGACCTTTGCCCAGGCGATCGCCAATCACGACTGTAATCTGTTCCATGTGTTGCTCCTTAAAGGTTGTCTTTCGCGACTTCAAAGTGAACGGAGAGCAGCCAGGCCTCTTCATCAGGAAGGTTGCCAAACTGCGCTACCACTTCACGGGCAAGTTGCATTGAATCTGGTGAAATTTCGTCAAACAGCTCTGCTTCTACCTCCGGCAGCGGCTCGCCGGTCACGGACCGGTGCGCCATTGCGCGCACGTGGGAGGTGAGCATCTGCTCCTGTACCGCATTGGGGATGATGTTGTTTCGTGCCAGCAGGGCATAAACCTGCTGCAGCATGGTGGTCGCGAGCTGTTCTGTTTGCTCCGCCTGTTCCCCAACGTCGTTCATTACCGCTCCGTTAATCACTGGTCTTACCCCGTTAATGGCTCTGGAATAAAACTAACGTTGGGCGGGAAGGGTTTGTAGCGAGTTGTTTTCCACTTCGAAGTGGAAAGGCGAGCCGCAGCAGTGATCTGTGCCACATAAATGCGGTGAATCTGGATTAATAACGGTATTTGCGTGATGAATATCACGTATTCCAGCGGCAAAACGCGCGCCGGGGAAACGAAAACGTTCAGGCGTGGTGACGCAAAAATGTGATGGCGATAGGGTTTACTTATTAACGCGTAAAAAAAACGGGAGCCACTGGCCCCCGCTGGTTGTTTGTCAGATGCGCGATCGATTAACGATATTTCTTGTGATACGTGTTACGCGTCGCCACAAACTGGTCAGCCGCCGCCTGGGCTTCCTTCACTTTGCCTTCGTTAGCCAGCTTCAGCGCACCGTCGATCTGGCCGACCAGCACGTCAAAGCCGTGGCGATAGTCTTTCATCTCTGCGCTGTCTGCCGCTTTGCTTTCCAGCTTTGGCGGGGTCGCTTTTTGCGCGTCCAGCGCCGCTTCACGCATTTTGGTCAGTGCGCCTTTCATTTCGGCCGCATTGTCCGTTTTCTGCACTATCTTCAGGTTTTGACTGAGGATGTCCATGTTGTCTTCGAGATCGGCAGCAAACGCAGAAGAGCCAAGAACCAGCGTTGAAGCCGCGACGATCGCTAACAGGTGTTTACGCATTGCTCACTTCCTTTTTTATTATTAAAACGCTTTTCGGGTATTACTGGCCGGCGATTTTCATTTCCGGCAGTAATACAGAACCACACTGTATATTGCTACGTGTTTCAATATCGTTACCGACCGTAACGATATTGCGCCACATGTCCTTCAGGTTGCCGGCGATGGTAATTTCGCTCACCGGATACTGAATTTCGCCGTTTTCGACCCAGAAGCCTGCCGCACCGCGCGAGTAGTCGCCGGTGATGCCGCTCACGCCCTGCCCCATCAGCTCGGTGACCACCAGACCGGTGCCCATCTCTTTTAGCATTTGCTCGAAGTTAAGGCCCTGACCGGCAATGCGCCAGTTGTGGATGCCGCCCGCGTGTCCGGTGCTTTTTAGCCCCAGCTTGCGCGCGGAGTAGTTGGTCAGCAGCCACTGGGTCAGAATGCCGTCTTTAACGATATCGCGGCGTTCCGTGCGTACGCCTTCGCTGTCGAACGGCGTGGAGGCCAGCCCTTTCAGCAGGTGCGGGTGCTCTTCAATCGTCAGCCATTCCGGCAGGATCTGCTTGCCCAGCGAGTCGAGCAGGAAGGTCGATTTACGGTACACCGAGCCGCCCGCGATAGCGCCCACCAGATGGCCAAACAGACCGGTTGCCACTTCGTTAGCAAAAATGACCGGGGCCTTCATGGTGGAGAGTTTACGCGGCGACAGGCGAGACAGCGTGCGTTCGGCACACTCTTTACCCACCCACTCAGGAGACTGCAAGTCCCCCAGCGCGCGGCCAATGGTATAGGCGTAGTCGCGCTCCATGTCGCCGTTCTCTTCAGCGATGACGCAGCTGGAGAGCGAGTGGCGGGTAGAGCAGTAGCCCTGCAGCATGCCGTGGCTGTTGCCGAACACTTTGATGCCGTAGTGGCTATTGAAGCTGCCGCCTTCGGTATTGGTGATGCGCTTGTCAGCCTGCAATGACGCCTGCTCGGCGCGCGCGGCCAGTTCAATGGCTTCATCCGGCGTCACTTCCGCCGGGTGGAAAAGATCGAGATCCGGCGCGTCAAACGCCAGCAGCTCTTTATCCGCCACGCCTGCGTAAGGATCCGGAGAGGTATAGCGGGCAATATCCAGCGCCGCCTGCACCGTACGGGCAATGGCATCCGGGCTGAGATCGGTGGATGACGCGCTGCCTTTGCGATTCTGGTGATACACCGTGATCCCAAGCGCGCCATCGCTGTTAAATTCTACATTCTCCACTTCGCCATAGCGGGTGCTCACGCTAATGCCGGTGGTTTTGCTGACCGCCACTTCGGCGCCATCTGATTTACCTGAAGCGAGCGTCAGCGCGGTGGAGACGGCTTCTTCCAGAATCTTACGCTGCGCTTCAACTTGTGAGGTTACTTTCATCGCAAATGCCATACTGTAAGAGAGAGTTAAGTGAAGTCTAACAGAGAACCGTTTTTCAGTGCGCGTCTTAACTGGTAACATTAGCCTCTTTTTTTAAGGAGCCTGACATGACTAAGCAGCCCGAAGACTGGCTCGACGACGTTCCCGGTGATGACATCGAAGACGAAGATGATGAGATCATCTGGGTCAGTAAAAGTGAAATTAAACGTGACGCCGAAGAGTTAAAACAGCTTGGCGCAGAAATGGTAGAACTGGGTAAAAACGCGCTGGACAAGATCCCGCTCGACCAGGATCTGCGTGATGCCATTGAACTGGCACAGAAAATCAAAAAAGAAGGCCGTCGTCGCCAGCTTCAGCTTATCGGTAAAATGCTGCGTCAGCGCGACGTGGATCCGATCCGTCAGGCGCTGGACAAGCTGAAAAACCGCCACAACCAGCAGGTTGCGCTGTTCCATAAGCTGGAGCAGATCCGCGATCGTCTGATTGAACAGGGTGATGATGCAGTACCGGAAGTACTGAACCTGTGGCCGGATGCCGACCGCCAGCAGCTGCGTTCTTTGATCCGCAACGCGAAGAAAGAGAAAGAAGGGAATAAGCCGCCGAAGTCCGCGCGCCTGATTTTCCAGTATCTGCGCGAGCTGTCTGAGAACGGCGAGTAATCTCTTCCCCTCACCCCAGCCCTCTCCCCGGAGGGGCGAGGGAGAAAACACGGGAAAGTAGGCCCGGTAAGCGCTAGCGCCACCGGGCTTTTTTTTACTCTGCAGCCGCCGCTTCCGCTTTCTTCGCCAGACCGTCCAGCAGCTTCTGATGGATCCCACCGAACCCGCCGTTGCTCATCACCAGAATGTGATCGCCAGGCTGAGCGGCTTTCACCACCATATCCGCGAGCACATCCACGTCCGCACTCCAGTGCGCAGGCTGAATGCAGGCATCCGCCACTTCAGCCACCTGCCACGGAATATGCTGCGGCTGCAGCAGGAAGACTTCGTCGGCACGTCCCAGGGACGGTGCGAGGTCGTCTTTGCAAATGCCCATTTTCATGGTGTTTGAGCGCGGTTCCAGCACCGCCAGAATGCGCGCGGTACCGCCAACCTTGCCGCGTAACGCGGCAAGCGTCGCCAGAATGGCGGTCGGGTGGTGCGCGAAATCGTCATAGACCGTCACGCCATTCGCTTCGCCGCGCAGTTCCAGGCGGCGGCGGGCGTTAATGAACGAGCCGAGCGCATTAGCGGCATCCGCAGGCAGCACGCCCACGTGGCGCGCCGCAGCAATCGCCATCAGGCCGTTGTGCATGTTGTGCTCGCCCACCAGGCCCCACTTCACCTCGCCCACTTTTTCACCGTCGAGCAGCACTTCCCACTCGGAGGCATCCGCGTTGAGCTTTTTCGCCTGCCAGTGGCCCTGCTCGCCCACCAGCTCCTGCTCGCTCCAGCAGCCCATCGCCATGGTCTGCTTCAGGTTGATGTCGTTCTCCGGCAGGATGATGCGGCCCTGACCCGGAACAATGCGCACCAGATGGTGGAACTGTTTCTGAATCGCTTTCAGATCTTCAAAGATGTCCGCGTGATCGAACTCAAGGTTGTTGAGGATCAGCGTGCGCGGGCAGTAATGCACGAACTTGGAGCGCTTGTCGAAGAATGCGCAGTCGTATTCATCCGCTTCAATCACAAAGAACGGGCTGTCGCCAAGACGCGCAGAGACGTCGAAGTTACCCGGCACGCCGCCGATCACAAAGCCCGGCTTGTAGCCGCAGGCTTCGAGGATCCAGGTCGCCATGCCGGCGGTAGTGGTTTTTCCGTGGGTACCGGCCACGGCAACTACCCAGCGGTCGCGCAGCACGAAGTCATGCAGCCACTGCGGGCCGGACATGAACGGAATATTGCGTTCCAGCACCGCTTCAACGCACGGGTTACCGCGGGTCATGGCGTTGCCAATAATGACCAGATCCGGCTCGGGATCCAGCTGGCTGGCATCGTAGCCCTGAATCAGCGAGATGCCCTGTTTTTCCAGAAGCGTGCTCATCGGCGGATACACATTGGCGTCCGAACCTGTCACTTCATGGCCCAGCGAGCGCGCCAGCATTGCCAGTCCGCCCATGAAAGTGCCACAAATCCCCAATATATGAATGCGCATACGTCACTATCCTTCTTCAATGTGGCGCACATTTTACTCACATGTTAGCGGCTGTGAAACGCATTTCAGGTAAATCCGTATGTTGCTGGCGCGATTCACCTCTGCGCTACTATTTGAATATTTGTTAAGATTGTTGGGCTTTAGTCGTTTTAGTGAACATACAATCGCTCTACTCACAAAGATGCAGGGAAAGTGTTATGAAAACGTTAGGTGAATTTATTGTCGAAAAGCAGCACGAGTTCTCTCATGCTACAGGTGAACTCACTGCTTTGCTGTCGGCAATAAAGCTGGGCGCTAAGATCATCCACCGTGATATCAACAAGGCCGGTCTGGTCGATATCCTGGGTGCCAGCGGTGCCGAAAACGTTCAGGGCGAGGTTCAGCAGAAACTCGATCTGTTCGCAAATGAAAAACTGAAAGCTGCACTGCGCGCGCGCGACATCGTTGCGGGTATCGCCTCTGAAGAAGAAGATGAAATTGTTGTTTTCGAAGGGTGTGAACACGCTAAATACGTTGTTCTGATGGATCCGCTCGACGGCTCTTCCAACATCGACGTTAACGTTTCTGTCGGTACCATTTTCTCCATCTACCGCCGCGTCACGCCTGTTGGCACGCCGGTGACCGAAGAAGATTTCCTGCAGCCTGGCATTAATCAGGTTGCAGCCGGTTACGTCGTTTATGGCTCCTCCACCATGCTGGTGTATACCACCGGGTGCGGGGTTCACGCCTTTACGTACGATCCGTCACTGGGCGTTTTCTGCCTGAGCCAGGAACGCATGCGCTTCCCGGAGAAAGGCAACACCTACTCCATCAACGAAGGCAACTACATCCGCTTCCCGAACGGCGTGAAGAAGTACATCAAATTCTGTCAGGAAGAAGATAAAGCGACCCAGCGCCCTTACACGTCCCGCTATATTGGCTCTCTGGTCGCGGATTTCCACCGTAACCTGCTGAAAGGCGGTATCTACCTCTACCCAAGCACCGCCAGCCACCCGGACGGGAAGCTGCGTCTGCTGTACGAATGCAACCCGATGGCGTTCCTGGCCGAACAGGCGGGCGGCAAGGCGAGCGACGGTAAAGAGCGTATTCTGGATATCGTGCCGGAAAGCCTTCACCAGCGCCGTTCATTCTTCGTCGGCAACAACCACATGGTTGAAGACGTTGAACGTTTTATCCGTGAGTATCCGGACGCGTAATCCCACTCCCCCGGGGAGCCAGTCTGGCCCCCCGACACATTTATATATTTTACCGTATAAGTGTTTATAAAAAACACGCTTTAATATTCACCCCTGCTCCTGCATTATTTCCATAACAGTTTGAAAATTATTTCCTGGAGCAGAATTGCAATGAAAAATTATTCCCGGGCTAATACCGGCATTGATTTAAACCTTATTCCTGTATTTATTGAAGTCGTCCGCTGCGGCAGTATGGCAAAAGCCTCTTTGCGCCTGGAGATGTCCCGGCCTGCGGTGAGCCTGGCGTTGAAACGCTTTAATCAACTGTTTGATGAGCCTTTATTTTCCCGCAAAGGTTTATATCTTGAGCCGACGGAAAAAGCGTTAGCCTTAACCAGCTCGCTGGAAATATTAATGGGTGATATTCACGATAATATTGCGGCGGTAAATTCCGCGAGAAATAAAACCCCGGCACAGAATGCACCGGGGCCGGGGAATATTATGCCGCAGTCTGAGCCGTTACTTTGAACGATGACATGGCTTCCATCAGCTGACGTGACTGCTCCTCAAGGGAGCGGGTCGCGGCGGAGGATTGCTGCACCAGCGCCGCATTCTGCTGCGCGGTTTCGTCCATCTGATTCACCGCAATATTCACCTGCTCAATGCCGCGGCTCTGCTCCTGAGACGCGGTGGCAATTTCGCGCATCAGTTTAGTCATGCGCAGCACTTCTGTTGCGATCTCATCCATCGTTTCACCCGCCTGCTGGGCCAGCTCGCTGCCCTCGTTAACGTGGGTCTGCGAATCACTGATAAGCGAGCGGATCTCTTTCGCCGCGTCGGCGCTACGGCTGGCAAGGTTACGGACTTCACCCGCGACGACGGCAAACCCGCGTCCCTGCTCGCCCGCGCGCGCCGCTTCCACGGAGGCGTTAAGCGCCAGAATGTTGGTCTGGAAGGCAATACCGTCGATCACGCTCAGGATGTCGGCGATGCGCGCCGAGCTGCCGGAGATATCGCGCATTTTTTCAATCACGTAGCAGACCATTTCGCTGCCGTGATCGGCGGTGTCGGAAACGGACTTCGCCAGCTGGTGCGCCTGCTCGGCATTATCGGCGTTGAGCTTCACCGTCGCGGTGATCTGCTCCATGCTGGCGGCGGTCTGCTCCAGCGACGTGGCGGTAGATTCGGTGCGCTCGGCAAGATCCCGGTTCCCCGCCGTCAGCTCGCGGCTGCCGGTGTCAATTTGCGAGCTGGCATCGCGTACCCGCATAACCGAGCTCATCAGCGACTGGCGCATCTCCTCTATCGCCGCGTTGAGGCGGTTAAACTCCTGGCTCGCCGGCGCATTCAGCGTATGGGTTAAGTCCCCCGCCGCCACGTTCTCCAGCTGCGCAATGGAGGCCGACAGCGGCTTAAGCAGCATATGGCGCAGCACCAGCCAGGCGAGCACGATAATGCCCGCCGTCAGCAGCGCGGCGACGATAATCAGGATCAGCACGCGGGTTTTGCTCGCCTGCACAGCGCTCACTTCCGCCTGACCTCGCGCTTCGCTCCATTTTTGAAACGCCTGCATATCGTTATCAAACTGCTTCGCTACCGGGATCAGCGTGTTCTCCAGCAGATCGTAATAGCTGTCCGCGCTCTGGTTATTCAGGGTTTTCAGCATCGGGCCGATCCCCTGCTGGTTATACGTCGCCAGGCTGGCCGCGACTTTATCGAGGAGCTGCTGCCCCTGCTCGTCAGCCACGCCGCCGTCAATCACGCCTTTCAGCGTTTTCTGTGCCAGGGCAACTTCCTGACTGATGTTTTTTACCGCTTTGGCCGCATCGTCCAGCATGCCGATTTCCATCATCCGGACGGCCTGACCCGCCTCATTGCGCGCGCGCAGGATCAGCGTATAGCCTGAATTAAGCTGCACCATCTGCTCACCCTGAAGATGATTAATGCGCTGCAGCGAAGAAGAACTCTGTGTGAGGGCATAAATGCCAATGCCGCTGACAATCAGCAGCAGAAGGGTCATAACGGCCAGTAAAGAGAGCAAGCCGGTACGAATCGATAGCGTTTTCAGCATGATATTATTTCCGGTAGCGAGATATTTCTGGGCATAAAAGAAGAGTATCGGCCGCTACCGGTAAATGTTTATACACGTCATCCTTCAAGCTGCCTCTGCGTTGGCTGCGTCTGCTCACCCCAGTCACTTACCTTAGTAAGCTCCTGGGGATTCTCAGACTTGCCGCCTTGATGCAGCTTGAATGATTTAGTGTATAGACTTTAAGCAAATTCAGCGTGTTATCGCTCTGTTACCGATGTGTTTACACGGGTAACAGGCGAGCTTTGTCGGTTCTCCCAGAGCACCGTCAGGCCGCGCTGGAGCGCGATAAAAATAAACAGCAGAATGCCGATGGCGATCTTCGTCCACCAGGAACTGAGCGTGCCGTCGAAGTTGATATAGGTTTGTATCAGTCCCTGGATGGCCACGCCGAACAGCGTCCCCAGCACCGTTCCTACCCCGCCGCTGAGCAGCGTGCCGCCGATAACCACAGAAGCAATCGCATCCAGCTCAACGCCCACGCCTGCAAGGGCATAGCCCGCCTGGGTATACACCGAGAAGACGATACCCGCCAGCGTCGCCAGGCCTGTCGAGAGCATATAGATGCGGATGGTGGTGCTGCGGGTCGAGATCCCCATCAGGTTTGCCGACGTAGCGTTGCCGCCGATGGCGTAAACCTGATTGCCGAACCGGGTGCGGTGAGCGAGGAAGATGCCAATCACTACCACGCCCAGCATCAGCAGCCCCATTGCGCTGAGGCGACCGCCGCCGGGAATTTTCCACGCCAGGCTGGAGAGCGTGTCATACACCGGATGGTTAATCGGAATCGACTCTTCCGACACCAGATAGCTCACCCCGCGCAGGAAGAACATTCCCGCGAGGGTAATGATAAACGCCGGGATTTTTAACGCGTCGATCAGCAGCCCCATAAAAGCGCCAAACGCGCAGCCCATCGCCAGCACCAGCGGAAACGCCACCAGCGGAGAGATGCCCCAGAAGCCGATCGCCTTCGCGAGGAATACGCCCGTAAACGCGATCACCGAGCCGACGGAGAGATCGATCCCGCCGGAGAGGATCACAAAGGTCATCCCGACCGCGATGATGCCTAAAAAGGCGTTATCGGTCAGGATATTGCAGATCACGCGCGTCGAGGCAAAACCGGGGAATTGAGTGAGGCAGTAGAGATACCCCAGCACAAACACGCCCAGCGTGATCGTTAACGGTAAATTACGTTTTATCATGGCCACGGATCCCCTTAATGATGCTGACAAAGCGCGGCGACTGGACGATCAGCACGCAAAGCACGACCACCGCTTTTACCACCTGGTTGAGTTCCGGCTGGAACCCCGAAAGCAGGATCCCGGTGTTCATGCCCTGAATGATCAGCGCGCCAATCACCGAGAGCAGCAGGTTAAAACGCCCGCCCATTAGCGACCCGCCGCCGATCACCACCGCGAGGATCGCGTCCAGCTCCAGCCAGAGCCCGGCGTTGTTGGCATCGGCCCCGCGGATATCTGCCGCGACGATGACCCCGGCGATGGCGGCACACACGCCGCTCAGCACGTAGGTCAGCATCACCATCAGCCGGGTGTTGACCCCGGCGTTGCGCGCGGCGCGAATGTTGATCCCCACCGCCTCAATGAACATGCCGAGAGCCGTTTTGCGGGTGAAGAGCCAGAACACCACTAACGTGATCAGCGCAACGATCACCGGTGTCGGGAAGAACAGGAGGTTGCCGCTGCCGATCCACGCCAGGCTCGGCGAGTTGAAGGTGACAATCTGTCCGGAGGTAATCAGCTGCGCCACCCCGCGCCCGGCCACCATTAAGATAAGGGTGGCGACAAAGGGCTGAATTTTCAGCACCGCGACCAGAATGCCGTTCCATAGTCCGGCCAGCACCCCGGTGCCCAATGCCGCCAGCAGTACCACCGGCAGGCTGTGTCCGGCCACGGTCATGGAGGCAGCGGTAGCGCCGGCGATTGCCATTACCGCGCCGACGGAGAGGTCAATCCCGCCGGTGGCGATCACCAGCGTCATCCCAATCGCCAGCAGCGCCACGGGCGCAGCGCGGTTTAAAATATCGATCGGGCTGCCAAACAGGCGGCCATCCTGCACGACGATCTGGAAGAAATGCGGTGCGACAAGGCTATCTACCAGCAGCACGACCAGCAGTGCCGCAATTTGCGGCGTGCCGGTTGGCCAGCTAAAGCGGCGCTTTGACTCACCGGTTTGCGAAAGCGAACGGGACATCACGATTCACTCCTTACGCCGCGATGGCATTCATGATTGCCGGAACGGACAGCTTATCCAGCGGGATCTCTGCCACCTGTTTGCGATCGCGCATGATAATGACGCGATCGGCATAGCCCACCAGCTCTTCCAGCTCGGACGAAATAACCAGCAGGGCCAGCCCGTCCGCACAGAGCGTTTCGATAAGCCGGATAATTTCGGCGTGCGCGCCCACGTCGATACCGCGCGTCGGCTCGTCGAGGATCAGGAACTGGGGTTTGGTCAGCAGCCAGCGGGAGAGCAGCACCTTCTGCTGGTTACCGCCGGAGAGGAACTCAATCGGCTGTTCCGCGCTCGGGGTGCGGATGCCGAGCTGGCGTATAAAGCGCTCGGCGATCGCGTTTTGCTCTTTACGGGGGATCGGGCGTAGCCAGCCGCGCTGCGCCTGCAGGGCCAGGATGATATTTTCGCGCACCGAGGCGGCGGCAATAATTCCGTCCGTTTTCCGGTCTTCCGGGCAGAAGCCGACGCCCAGACACGACGCCTGATGCGGCGATCGCAGGGTTTGCGGTTTGCCTTTGATCATCGCGCTGCCGCTGTCCGCTGGCTTGATCCCGAAGATCACCTCGGCGGTTTCGGTTCGTCCTGAGCCTAACAGGCCCGCCAGTCCGACAATTTCACCGGGCCGCACTTCAAGGTTAAACGGCGAGATCACCCCTTTTTTACCGTAATCGCTGAACGCGGCGACCGGCTTCTCGCTCAGCAGCGTGCGCCCTGCGCGCTGAAGGGCGTTAGTTTCCAGCTCACGGCCCAACATCATTTTCACCAGCTCTATCTGCGGGAGCTCGCGGGTTTCGCGGCAGCCGACAAAGCTGCCGTTGCGCAGCACCGTAATGCGATCGCTCACCTCATACACCTGATCGAGGAAGTGCGTGACGAAGATCAGGCTCACGCCCCGATCGCGCAGCTGGCGCATCAGGGTAAAGAGCATCTCCACTTCCTGGGTATCGAGGCTGGCGGTGGGTTCGTCGAGGATCAGCACCTTCGCGGAGAGATCGATCGCCCGACAGATGGCGACGATCTGCTGCATCGCCACAGAAAAGCGGTTCAGCGGCTCGCGAACATCGAGGGAGAAGCCGTACGACTCCATCAGCTGCGTGGCTCGCGCCTCCATCTCTTTGCGGCGCAGCAGGCCAAAGCGGCGTGGCTCGCGGCCAATAAACAGGTTATCCGCCACCGACATATTCGGCAGCAGGTTCACTTCCTGGTAAACCGTCCCGATCCCCAGCTGCTGGGCATGGGCGGTATTTTTTGGCGAAATGGCGTTACCTTCCAGCCAGATGGTGCCGCGATCGGCTTGATACACGCCGGTCAGAGATTTAATCAGCGTTGATTTGCCCGCGCCGTTCTCGCCCAGCAGCGCCATGATCTCACCGCGCCGCAGGCTGAAATCGACGTTATCCAGCGCCTTTACGCCAGGGAAGAATTTGCTTAAGCCCTCTGTGCGGAGGATTTCCTGGTGTTGTTCAGTGGTCATAATGTCCGCCCCTCACCCTGACCCTCTCCCCGGAGGGGAGAGGGGAATGTTCGTGCCTGTCTTTAATTTTCTGCCCAACCCGCCTTTTCCCTCTCCCCTCCGGGGAGAGGGCTAGGGTGAGGGGCGCGGCGGGGCTTAGTAGCCCATATTTTTCTTCTTCTCTAACTCTTCTTTCGCCGTATCCGGCAGGTAGAGCGTGGACTTGGTGACGGTCACCTTCTCAGGCATCGTGCCGTCTTTCTTGAATTTCTCCAGCGCGTCGAATGCCGGGCCCGCCATGTTTGGCGTAAGCTCCACGCTGGCGTTGGCTTCACCATCGATCATTGCTTTATAGATGTCAGGCACGCCGTCGATAGAGCCGGTGAGGATGTCTTTGCCCGGCTTCAGGCCCGCTTCTTTAATGGCCTGAATTGCGCCGATCGCCATATCATCGTTGTGGGCGTAAACCATGCAGATGTTCTTGCCGTTGTTTTCAGCCTTGATAAAGCTCTCCATGACCTCTTTACCCTTACTGCGGGTAAAGTCGCCGGACTGGGAGCGGATAATCTTGATGTTTGGCGCTTTGGCAATGGCCTCAGCAAACCCTTTCTTACGGTCGATGGCCACGCTGGCACCGACGGTGCCCTGCAGCTCAACGACGTTACACGGCTTGCCGTCGACCTGTTTAATCAGCCAGTCGCCAATTAACTGTCCTTCAAGCACGTTGTTGGCAGTGACGGTGGTCATATAGAGGGATTTGTCTTTGACGTCGATGGAACGGTCCAGCAGGAAGACCGGAATTTCAGCGTCTTTCGCTTCCTTCAGGACGGGTTCCCAGCCGGTCGCCACCACTGGTGCAATAAAGATGGCATCCACGCCCTGGGCGATAAAGGAGCGTACGGCTTTGATCTGATTCTCTTGTTTTTGCTGACCATCGGCGATTTTCAGGGTGATACCGCGTTTCTGAGCCTCGCTTTTCGCAACGTTGGTTTCTGCCGCACGCCAGCCGGATTCAGAGCCAACTTGCGAGAAACCTACGGTTAAGGGAGCGGCCATCGCCATAGACGACATGGCTGCCGAAACTGCTGTGACAAGAAGTAAGCGCTTCCACATATGAGCGTCCTCGTAGGGGTGTTTATTGTTGGTTAAAAGATGTTCTGCGAAATGACTATAGCCAATGAAATATGTAACGAATTGCGTTACATCACACTTCAGAAAAGTGAATAAAACGTTAATCACAAGTTTGTAATCGCTTTCATTTCACCATTAAAAATGCGGCTGAGTTTATGGATATTTCTGTCATGGAAACGGTCTGAAAAGTGGGGCTAGCGGGGAGAGAAAGCGAAAACAGGCGGAGACATTCGGCGTGAGTTGGCTATAATACCTGCCACTTGTTTACCATCCATTTTTAAGGACACCGACATGAGCTTACTCAACGTCCCTGCGGGTAAAGAACTGCCAGAAGACATCTACGTTGTTATCGAAATCCCGGCCAACGCAGATCCAATCAAATACGAAATCGACAAAGACACCGGTGCGCTGTTCGTTGACCGTTTCATGTCTACCGCAATGTTCTATCCGTGCAACTACGGCTACATCAACCACACCCTGTCTCTGGACGGTGACCCGGTTGACGTGCTGGTCCCAACGCCATACCCACTGCAGCCAGGCTCCGTCATTCGCTGCCGTCCTGTTGGCGTGCTGAAAATGACTGACGAAGCGGGTGAAGATGCGAAGCTGGTTGCGGTACCGCACACCAAGCTGAGCAAAGAGTACGATCACATTAAAGATGTGAACGACCTGCCAGAGCTGCTGAAAGCGCAGATCGCCCACTTCTTCGAGCACTACAAAGACCTCGAAAAAGGCAAATGGGTTAAGGTTGACGGCTGGGACAACGCAGAAGCGGCGAAAGCAGAAATCATCGCCTCCTTCGAACGCGCTGCTAAGAAGTAATTCTTACTGCCAGACACAAAAAACAACGCCACCTTACGGTGGCGTTGTCGTTTTTCAGTACTGGTCTCTGTCTAACCAGTTACCGCTTACAATCCGCGTTAACCCGTCGACCGGACGCTGGTAGACATACATCCACGCGCTTCCGTACGGCGTCTGGATCAACTGGCGAGCGTATTCACCGCCCCTGGTGCGCAAGGCATCAAGTTCGGCAAGTGTCGCGTTATCAATACGATAAACTTCACCCTGTACTGTTCCTTCGCCGGGAACCGCGCCTGGATAGTGGCCCAGGCTGTACAACTGGTAGTTCTCGATATTGTAATTCCCCAGTAGCTGGGCATTGGTCATCCAGTGACTGTTGCCTTGCCTGGTTCGTAAACTGCCGTAGACAAATATTCGCATTGCTAAAACTCAAACTGATAGAGCAGATCAAGTGCCTGGTCTACGCCGGACACTGCTTCCAGATATAGCTTAGGCATCAGGCGATAGCGTAACGTGAGTGTTGCCAGTGAGTCAAAGATCCCCACACCATATTTTACCTGCAGACCCGGCAGTACATAGCCGCTGACCACCACCTGCGAGGAGTCACCCACGCCCTGGGTGTCCAGCGCCAGATTGCTTACGCCGAACGTCTCGCCGATTTTACCCACAACCTGCCCACTTTGTGCAACCCCCAGGCCGACCAACATTGAGGTCATCGCCGCGCTGTCGCTCTGACCGCTGTCCAGGCCTTGTCCGCGCAACAGGTAAGAGAGGGCTTCCTGCTGCGACATCGCCGGGTCAGAGAAGATCTCCGCCTTCGGTTCGTCGGCAGAGCCGGTAACGCGTACGCCAGCAATGACGTCGTTTTCCGTCGCTTCCGGGTTACGAATCGCTTCGATGTTCAACAATGGTTGATCCGGTGGACCGGAGAACAGCAGCTCGCCTTTGCGGACAATCAGATCCTGACCATAGGCGTGGAAACGCCCTTCAGGGATATTGATCTGCCCGTTCAGGCCAAGCCCTTGCTTATCCTGCGCCACTTTCAGGTCGCCCGTGAGCCTCGCCTTCAGCCCAAACGCATCCAACCGCACGTTATTCCCCACGTGCACGATAAGGTTACTATTAATCGGTATGCCAGCGCTCTTCTCTTCGGCAGGTTTCAGATTTTCATTGAGCATAACTTCATCACTGGAGACGCCGACCGCGCTTTCCGGTACCTCGTGAACCACAATGCGCGCCCACGGCACGTCCACACGGCCATCCAGGGTGAAGAGGCTTGGCGTCGCTTCAAAGACCACGTCCGGCGAGACGTCCAGGCGCACCATTGGCGGTACGGTGATGCGCACCTTACTGCCTTTCGCAGCAATACGGGCTCGCCAGTTGTCGAGCTGGCTCCAGTCCGCGTCGCCGCTCAGGTTAATTTGCCCCTGCTGAGTTAATACCGAGCCGCTCAGCGTCGAGCTCATGCCGTTGAAGTTCATCGCGATCTGGCTGGGCTGCATATCAAACGGCATGAAGTTACCGTCGATATCCACACCGCTGAGCCGCAGCTGGCCGAACAGCTGAGGGCTTTGCGCGTCGCCAGCCAGACGCAGATTGGCATTCACCATGCCCTCGGCTTTTTCCCCGCGGGCGAAAATCGGGTTCACCATCGCCAGGTTGAAGTTCCGAATATTGACGTTACCGCCCAGATTGCGCCGTCCCTGCGGATCGGTGATCTGTATCTGCCCGTCCATCTGGCCGTTGTTGGTCAGTCGGATAAGCCATCCCAGCTCCGCACGGTTATTATGCAGGTCCGCGCTGACGTTCAGGGTATCGAAGGCCACCGGCAGCGGCGCGTCGTTCACCTCCTGCGTCACCTTCACGTTGCGGCCGGAGAGCGTAACGCTGCCCTGTGGCAGCCCCTCTTTGGTGGTGTCCCAGGCGACATCGGCTTTCCCGCTGAAGACGCCGCTTGCCTGCGTGGTATCCGGCATAAACGGTTTAAGTATCGCCAGATCGAAACGGTTGAGGTTGATCTGCGCGCGCCCTTCCGCGCCCGCATCAATGGTCTGCGGCACGCACAGCTCCGCATTCGGGTTGGTCCAGCAGTGTGGCCCGATGCTGATCTTCTGCTCGGCGTTACGGTAGTCCAGCGCAATAGAGCGCGCCAGCGCCAGCGGACCCACCGGGGTGTTGAAGCGGGTGTTGTCCAGCGTCCCTTTCCAGCGCGCTTCTTTTCGGTCGAAGCTGCCGGTCAGGTGAAGCTGGCCGGAAACCGGTTCGCCCTGCACACGCAGCTGGAGATCGTGCTGCTTCTCGTTCCCTTTGGCGTCCAGAGTCACCAGGCTAATGTTGACGTCCGGCTGGGAAATGCGCTCCACGCGCAGGTTCAGGTTGCCGCCGATCTGCTCGGTGGATTTCACATCCCCTTCCACGCGGACGCGGGCAACGCTCAGTTCCTGCCAGCGCAGATTGTTGGCGGTAATGTCCGCCAGCAGCTGCGGCGCCTCCACGGTGCCGCGCACTTTCACGAGCCCTTTCGCCGTACCGCCCAGACCCGGCAGAGCGTTATCCAGATTCGGCGCGTCGATGGTGGCATCCAGATTGAGATCCTTCACCCCCAGCTCGCCTTTGATATCCGCCGTGTTGCGGCCCAGCGCCACGTGCAGCCCCGGAATCACCCACTGCAGGTAGCTGTTGCCTTTCACCGAGCCTTCAACGTTCACCTTGTTCTGCTTCACGTTCCCGGTGAGCTTGATTTCCGGCACGTCCATCTGCCACGTACCGCCGTAGAGGCTGCCGCGGGTTTTAATCAAACCATCGAGCTTCGACGGCCAGTCCGGCACCTCTTTGGCGGTGTTGATCCCCGTCAGCTTCAGTTCGCCGCGCCAGCTGATCGCCTGCTGCCAGTCGAGCAGAGCGGTCAGCTCGGTCTTACCTTCCAGCGCCGCGACGGTCAGCTTGTCGAGGTTAACCTGCTGTTCGTTGCCTTTAGCATCCAGCGTGATAGTGGCGGGCGGCACGCCCTGCCCCTTCACCGCGGTGCGGAACGAGAGCGTGTAGTCGGTCATCTTGCCGCTCAGCTTCAGCTTCAGGTCATCGGCCTGATACTGTTTTTCGCCGGTAAACGGCCAGTAAAGCTGCTTGCTGACCACCTCAAGATTGAGCGGCAGCCCGGCTTCCGCCAGCTGGGTTTGCGCACGCAGGGCCATGTCTACCGGGCCGGAGAGATTCACCCCGACATCCAGCTTCTCGCGCAGCGCCCCGCCCACTTTAACCTTCACTTTTTCGCCCTTCAGCGGGTCAATATTAAGCGAGCTGTTGAGGGTGATATCCACCGGCCAGTTGTCGCGCAGCAGGGCGTTGCCTGACGCGTTCACCGAGCCCTGGTTGGTGTCGATATCCAGCGCGTCGAGCTTCATGTTGCCGTCAATGCTGCTGACTTTCAGCAGCATGTTATAGACCGTCAGGTCGGTATCGCCGGTCAGGCGCAGCTGTTCGCCTTTGAACTCCTCAATGTTGAGGTTCAGCGGCAGATGCACGTCAGTCATTTCCGGCAGGACAGGTTTCGAGAAGAGATCTTTCAGCGTTTCGCCCAGCGGCTTCTCTTCCGGCTGCGGGTTCTGGATCTTCGGCTCGACGATCTCCTCCTGCGCCACGTCCGCCACTTTCGGCAGCGCGATCAGCAACCCCTGCAGTGAGGTTGGCGTCAGGGTGAGGTTTTTCTCCTGCCAGCGCAGGCCGGAGGTGAAGTCCATGACGGACACGGTGGTGTCGTCGATTTTGATATTGACGTTATCCAGCGCCACCCGATAAAGCGCAATCGGGTACGGCGTGGAGAGATTCAGCGGGCCGCTGTCCTCTTCCTCGGCCGGCGCAGACGGCGGCATCTTCTTTGAGTCTATCGCCACGTTGATGTCTTTTAGCGACAGATCGTTCACGCAGAGCTTACTGTCCCGAAGGCAGCCCAGCTTCACCGCGAGATGGAATTCCCCGGCGTTGACCGCCACGCCAGGTTGCTCGTAGCGGATGTTCTTCAGACGCAGATCGCGCCAGCCGCCCGTCACCTGACCAATCTCCAGCCCCGGCACCCAGCGGTTCGCGGCGTTAAACAGCAGATGCAGCCCGGTCGTCGTTCCTACCAGAAACGCCACCGTACCGAGCAGCAGCACGATAAAAATCAGCACCCCGAGGCTTATTTTCTTCCATAAACTCATAATTCAGGCCCCAGACCGATGTAAAACTGTAATCCGTGTTCGTCTTTGTCGCCGACAGGCACGGCAAAATCGAGCTTGATGGGCCCGACGGGTGATTGCCAGCGTACGCCCACGCCTGCACCGGTTTTAAAATCGCTGCGGCGGATATCGTTCACCGCTTCACCACCGTCAACAAACATGGCGCCCCACCACTTGCCGCTGACGTTGTACTGATACTCCAGCGATCCGGTCGCCAGTTTTGATGCCCCGGTCAGCTGGCCTTTTTCGTTTTCAGGCGAGATCGATTTGTACTTATACCCGCGAATGCTGCGGTCGCCCCCGGCGAAGAAGCGCAGGTCCGGCGGAACGCGCTCGAAATCGCCCGTTTCAATCCAGCCGAGATTGCCGCGCATGACAAAGCGGTGTTTGTCATACAGCGTGCGGATCCAGACGTTTTGCGCCTGCACCACAGTGAAGTCGACGTCAGAGCCCCACATCGTATTGGAGTAGTCGATAGAGTAACGCTGTGAATCCCCCCAGGTTGGCATCAGGCCGCCGCGCGAGCGGGTGCGGCTGATCATCACCCCAGGATAGAGCAGCATGGTGGTGTTGGTGACGTTAGCCTGGGTAAAGTGGTCCAGGCTCCAGCGCAGGTTAATGGCGCGCTGCCAGCCGCTGGAGAGATCCCAGAAGCGGGAAACCGCGAGCGTGGTGGAATCGGACTCCGTATCGTTCAGGTCGGTACGCTTAAAGCCCCCCTGAACCAGATAGTACTGCTCAAGCGGGTTTTTCAGCAGCGGCATTTTGTAGCTGAAATCAAGCTGCTGTTCCGGGGCGGAAATGCTGGCGCTGGTGGTCAGGCTGTGGCCGTAGGAGTTCATCCACGGCTTTTTCCAGGTGGCCTTCACGCGCGGGCCGACGTCTGTCGAGTAGCCAACACCGGTCTCAATGGTGTTCTCGGTGCGCGGCGAGACAACGCCATGCAGCGGCAACACCTTGGTTTTGCGAGACTTATCAAATTCCGGTGCGACAACCACTGAGTTAAACCAGCCGGTAGCAGAAAGACGACGGTTCAGCTCCGCCAGGTCGCTCGACTGGTAGTAATCGCCTTTTTTGAACGGCACGAGGTTTTGCAGGTACTCTTCACGAATTTGCGAACCTTCAAACGTCACATCACCAAAGCGGTAGCGTTCCCCGCTGTCATAGTCGATATCCCAGAAGGCCTGACGTCGATCCAGCGCAATGCCCAGCTGGCTTTTATTGAACTGGCTGTCGAAGTAGCCCTTGCGCAGGGAGACGCTCGTCAGCTCTTTTTTGAAGTGGTCGTAGTCGCCGTGATTAAGCACGGTGCCGACTTTTGGCCGCGTGCTGAGCAGATCCAGGTAATCCCGGTCGGTACGCGCGCCGCCGCGCAGGATGACGTTCGTGCCGCCGATCAGCACCGGCTCACCCGGTGAGACGCGGGCAATAAGCACCTGACGCCCCTTCTTTGGCGGCGGGCGGAGATCGAAATCAATGGTGGGTTCGTAATACCCCAGCGCTTTTAGCCCTTCACGGATCGCATCATCCACGCGCGCGCGAAAACGCCGGTCCGGCGTCACCTCATCACTCTGGATGGTCGACAGCTGCGCACGCACGTTTTTTTCCAGCGCCCCGGATAACCCCTCAACCTGCAAACGGACATTCGCCGCGCTGGCAACCCCGCTTGTCAGCAACACACTGACTAAACATAACTGGCGGATTTTTGTCACGTTTTCTCCTGAATATCCCTTTTCCACCCTGGAAGCAAATGAAGCGCCGCTGTGCGGCAAAATACGGCCTGGTAGCCAAAAACCCAAATCGTGGGTTGAAAACGGGTGTAACACCCAAATATTTCTTATGATTAAATCTAGTCTCATTCAGCGCATTTATTGTGTTCAATTAAACGCTTCGTGACAACCTTAACCGAAACATCGCACCCCGGGAGGCCCCATCGTGAGTTTATTCGACAAAAAGCATCTGGTTTCACAAGCTGATGCATTACCGGGACGCAACACCCCTATGCCTGTGGCAACCTTACACGCCGTCAACAACCATTCAATGACCAACGTGCCGGATGGAATGGAAATCGCCCTGTTCGCCATGGGCTGCTTCTGGGGCGTTGAGCGCCTCTTCTGGCAGTTGCCCGGCGTGTACAGCACCGCGGCCGGCTACACGGGCGGTTACACGCCGAACCCAACCTACCGCGAAGTCTGCTCCGGCGAAACCGGGCATGCGGAAGCGGTCCGCGTGGTGTATGACCCTGCGGTCATTAGCTACGAACAGCTCCTGCAGGTCTTCTGGGAAAACCACGACCCGGCCCAGGGCATGCGTCAGGGCAACGACCACGGCACGCAGTACCGCTCGGCGATTTATCCGCTCACGCCTGAGCAGGACGCCGCCGCACGCGCCAGCCTTGAGCGTTTCCAGCAGGCCATGCGTGAAGCGGGTGATACGCGCGACGTGACGACAGAGATCGCCGCCGCGAAACCGTTCTACTATGCCGAGGACGATCACCAGCAGTACCTGCACAAAAATCCGTACGGCTACTGCGGTATCGGGGGCATCGGCGTCTGTCTGCCGCCACAGCTGGCCTGATTAGCGTTCCAGCGCCACGCGAGCCGCGTGGCGCGTGGCGTTACTGACCGAACCGTAGTCCATTACCTTCCCCTGCAGCAGCAGGTTAAAGACCGGCGCCTGCGGCCGGTTGAGCCGCGTTTGCAGCAGGTGTACGGCTTCAATCCCCAGCTCGCGACAGGGCACCGTCACGCCCGTGACCGGTTTTTCCAGACGGTGCGCCAGGTTCCATGCAAAATCGGTCGTAATCAGCGAAATGTCTTCCGGAATGCGCAGCCCGTGGCGGGTTAACGCCCTGACTACCCCCTCCACCATACTGGTGCTGTTCGGGAAAATAACCTCCGGCCACTGGGATCTGTCATGATTCATCAGCCACGCATCCAGCGCCCGCTCGGCCTCCTCTGCGGTAAACCACTCCGTCACCAGCAAATCTCGCTGGGGATCAAAGGCCACGTGAAAATGGCGGTACGCCTCTTTAATGCCGTCCAGACGCGCATACAGCGTTTCTCGCCGCAGGCAGGTGAGCGTGAGTACCCGCCGATGTCCCTGCTCAAAAAGATACTGCATGGCGGTAAAGCCAATCGCCCGGTGATCGGGCGAAACGGCATCCAGCTCCCGATCCCGGTCAACGGAATTAATTAATACGCAGGGCTTATTCAGCGTGCTGGCGAGTTTAAATATGGTGGAATCATCAGTCCCAATAATAATTATCGCGTTGATATTCTTCTGGCTGGCCTTTTCCATAAATAATTTCACATCGGCGTGCTGCTCTTCTAATCCACAGCAGCTGACCCACACGTTGTGCCGCGCGCAGGCTTCAGCAATCCCTTTCGTCACCTCCAGATAAAAAATATCCCCGCGTCCCTGAAAAGTTCTTTCTGGTGCAAAAACAGCGATACCGTTAATTAATAGTCTGCCGCTCGCCATTGACTCCAGTACGCCTAATTCTCGTGCGGTGCGAACGATCGCCTCCCGGGCTTTATCGCTGGTATACGATTTGCCGCTTAACACCCGCGAAACCGTGCTGACGGAAAAGCCCGTCAGGGCCGCAATTTCCTCCATTTTTAACCTGCCGGGCATAGTGTGACCTCGCTCTCATTCAGTTTTTGCAAATATTTGCAGAAACAGCCTTTTGATTTTAAAACCAAATTTCAAAAAGCCTGGAGATTACTTAACCACCTTGCGAGTATTCTCACAAAAACACATTGTCGCTGCGGCTCGCCTTTCCTATTTTCCGGTCATCACTTCTTTTCAACAGAAATTAAGGTGTGACATGGAGAAGGTACGTTTTGGCATTATTGGAATAGGTAATATCGGTACGGTCCACGCACGCTATTTACTGGCGGGTACGGTCAGCGACGCCTGCCTGACGGCAGTTTGCGATAATGCCGTTGAAAAGCATCCGGCTATTCGCCAACTGGTCGGCACCCTCCCGTTATTCAGCGACGCGCAGGAGATGCTCCAGAGCGGGCTTATCGACGCGGTGATTGTCGCGACGCCGCACTACGAGCATCCGCGCCTGTCGATGCTGGCGATGCGCAACGGCATTCACACCCTGTGTGAAAAACCGGCAGGCGTATATACGGCGCAGGTGCAGGAGATGAACGCCTGCGCCCGGGAGTGCGACGTGGTGTTTGGCATCATGTACAACCAGCGCCCGAATCCGCTTTACCAGAAGGTGAAAGATCTTATCAACAGCGGCGAGCTGGGTGAGATCCGCCGCTCCAACTGGATCATCACCAACTGGTATCGCTCGCAGAGTTACTACAACTCCGGCGGCTGGCGCGCCACCTGGAAAGGAGAAGGCGGCGGCGTGCTGCTCAACCAGGACCCGCATCAGCTCGATCTCTGGCAGTGGCTGGTGGGGATGCCGGTCCGCCTGCGCGCGTTCTGTCAGTTCGGCAAGCATCGCGATATCGAAGTGGAAGACGAGGTCACCGCCTACGCTGAGTATGCCAACGGCGCGACCGGCGTGTTTATCACCACCGTGGCGGAAACGCCGGGTACCAACCGGCTGGAAATCGTCGGCGACCGCGGCAAGGTGGTCGTTGAAGAGGGCAAGCTGCGCTACTGGCGGCTGCGTGAGTCCGAAACCGCCTTCAACGCCCGCTGGCAAAACGGCTTCGGTGAACCTGAATGCTGGGAGGTGACGCTCCCCGTCGCCCCGGAATGCAGCGATCATCACGTTATTACCGCCAACTTCTGTGCCGCCATCCTTCGCGGCGAGCCGCTGATTGCGCCGGGTCTGGAGGGGATCAGCGGGCTGACGCTCTCCAACGCCATGCACCTCTCCACCTGGACAGACGACTGGGTCGACCTGCCGCTCAACGAGAAACAGTATCTGCGTCTGCTTCAACAGCGTATCAGCACCTCAGTAGCTAAAGAGACCACCAGCGTCACGCTGGACGCCTCTGGCACCTGGTAACTTCGGAGATAAAACGATGTTAAATGTCGCCATCGTGGGAACAGGGAATATCTCCCATAACCATATTCAGGGCTATTTGCAGTTTGGCCAGCGCTGCCGGATCGTCGCGCTGGTCGATATCTACCCGGAAAAAGCCCACGAGAAAAAAACGCGCTACGGCCTGACGGATGCGCGCGTGTATGAAAGCCACCAGCAAATGCTGGCGTCAGAGGCGGATATCCACATCGTCGACGTATGTACCCCGCCTTACGTCCATGCAGAAATCAGCATTGATGCCCTGCACGCGGGTTGCCACGTGCTGTGCGAAAAACCGATGGCCGCCTCGCTGGAGGAGTGCGACGCGATGATCGCTGCACAAAAGGCCAGCGGCAAGACGCTCTCCATCATTGCCCAGAACCGTTTTACCGATGCCTTCTGGCGCTTAAAAGCCGCGCTGGAATCGGGGCTCGCCGGGAAGATTTGCCACGCGCAGGTGGATTCGCTCTGGTGGCGCGGACACTGCTACTACGACCTGTGGTGGCGCGGTACCTGGGAAAAAGAGGGCGGCGGCTGCACCCTGAACCACGCGGTACACCATATCGACGCCATTCAGTGGATGCTCGGCTTCCCGTCAGAGGTGGTGGCGATGATGACCAACGTGGCGCACGACAACGCCGAAGTGGAAGACCTCAGCGCGGCAATTTTCAAATACCCCGGCGGCGCGCTCGCGCAGCTTACCGCCTCCGTTGTGCACCACGGGGAAGATCAGAAGATCGTCATTCAGGGCGATAAGGCGCGCATCTCCGCGCCGTGGCAGGCCTTCGCCAGCGTCAGTGCCGATAATGGCTTCCCGCAGGAAACTAACGATCTGTCGCGAGAAGCGCAGCTCAACGCCGTTTTTCACGACACCCGAAAACTCGAATGGACGCTGCACGCCGGGCAGATTAACGATCTGCTTTATGCCATCGAGCACGGCACGGCGCCGTTAGTGGATGGGTTACAGGGCAAACGCTCGCTGGAGCTGATTACCGCGATCTATAAATCCGCCATTACCCGGAGCGTAGTTTCGCTGCCGATTCAGCGTGATGACCCGTTTTATCGCACCGGCGGGACCAACGCCCTCGCCCCCCGTTTTTATGAAAAATCTGCAAGCGTCGCCAACTTCAGCGAAGTGGGCGCTATCCCTCTGGGTAAAGATCTGGATCGAGGAGTATCAGCATGAACAAAAATGACGGAATGAACTACGCCCCGGTGGGCAAACCGCAGCCCGTTGTCAGGGAAGGAGAGTTTGTGTTTGCCGCCGCCGCGCTCGACCACGGCCATATCTACGGGATGAGTAACGGCCTGATTGAAGCCGGCGCCACGCTGAAGTGGGTGTACGACCCTGACCCGGCAAAAGTGGATAAATTTATCCAGCAGTACCCGCAGGCAAAAGTGGCGGAGTCGCTGGAGGTGATACTCAACGACGACGAGGTGCGTCTGGTTGCGGGTGCGGCCATCCCGTCCGAACGCTGCGCGCTGGGGCTGAAAGCAATGGCGGCGGGCAAGGACTACTTCACGGATAAAGCACCGCTCACCACCCTTGAACAGCTGGCCGACGCTAAAGCGATGGTGGAGAAAACCGGGAAGAAATACGCGGTGTACTACAGCGAACGCCTGCACGTAGAGAGTGCGGTTTTTGCCGGACAGCTGGTGCAGCAGGGCGCGATTGGCCGCGTCGTGCAAACCCTGGGAACCGGCCCGCACCGGGAAGGCACCGGTCGCCCGGACTGGTTCTACGATCGTCGTTACTTCGGCGGCATTTTGTGCGATATCGGCAGCCACCAGATTGAGCAGTTCCTGTTTTACACCGGAAACAGCGAGGCCTCCGTGGTGGCAAGCCAGGTTCGCAACGTTAAACACCCGCAGTACCCGGCATTTGAAGATTTTGGCGATGCCATGCTGAAAGGAGAAAACGGCGCCAGCGGCTATTTCCGCTGCGACTGGTTCACCCCGGACGGGCTCTCAACATGGGGCGACGGCCGCCTGACGCTGCTCGGCACCGAAGGCTATATCGAAATCCGTAAATATGTCGATCTCACCCGTGGCGAGCAGGACGTGGTTTACCTGGTCAATAAAGAGGGGGAATTCCGTTATCCGGTGGCTGGGCAGGTCGGGTTCCCGTTCTTTGGGGAACTGATCCTCGACTGCCTGCACCGTACCGAAAACGCCATGACGCAGTCGCACGCCTTCAAGGCGGCGGAGCTCTGCGTGAAGGCACAGATGCTGGCCAACGCGACGGCATAACGGGAGGTAACGATGACGATCCTGAACACGGCGGTTATCGGCGCCGGCGCGATTCACGGCTGCCATGTGAACGCCTTACGCCAGATCCCCAACGTCGCGCTGCGCGCGCTGGTAGACATCGACAGCGTCAAAGGACTGAAGCTGGCGATGGATTACCAGTGCCGTTTTTATCAGGATTACCGGGAAATGCTGCGGGATGATGCCATCGACGTGGTTCATATCTGCACGCCGCATTTCGAACATAAACGCATGATCCTGGATGCACTCTCTGCCGGGAAGCATGTGTTCTGCGAAAAACCGGTAGGGATGAACAGCAGCGAACTCGACGATATCGCCCGCGCCGTTGAGCAGGCTCCAGGCCTGCTTGGCGTTTGCTATCAAAACCGGCTCAACCCCACCAGCCTGCGCATCCGTCAGGCGCTGAACAATGGCGAACTGGGGAAGATGCTCAGTATGAAAGCGGTGCTGACGTGGTCACGCTCGGGGGCGTACTACACCGAAAGCCCGTGGCGTGGACGGCTGGCAACGGAAGGCGGCAGCCTGCTGATCAACCAGGCGATCCATACCCTTGACCTGATGCAGTGGTTCACCGGCGGCGTGACGCGTCTGAAAGGCGTGGTGGATAGCGGTGAACTGGCGGACGTCACCGAAGGGGAAGACAGCGCAATGGCGACGCTGCACTTTGCCAACGGCGCGCGCGGCCTGTTTTATGCCAGCAACTGCAATACAGTGGATTCCCCTCTCTGGCTGGAAATCCACTGTGAACGGGGTTCGCTGTTAATGAATGACAACGTGCTCTGGCGCATCACCCCCGGCGAGCGTCGCAGGCTGGTGAGCGATGACTCCCCTGACGGCTCGGTCAAAAGCTACTGGGGGCTGGGACATCAGCAGGCGATCCGCCGTTTTTATCACGCCATTAATCACTCGGGAGAAACGGACTACACCGATATCCATTCTGCCGGAAAATCACTCGCGCTTGTGGAGGCCCTTTATCGCTCATCTCAATTGAGACAATGGATAGATATCAATAATTAGAACGTAATGTGTCGTCCAGCAGTAAATAAAAATACGACCTGAAAACAGGTTAATCATTACCCTACACTGGATATTATTATGGTCAAACCAACTGAACGTAGAGTTGGTTATGGCGTAGCGCTTGGCTACGGCGTAACCGATCTGTTTGGCGGAGGCGCTTTCGCCATTATCGGCACCTGGCTGCTATTTTTTTACACCACCTATTGCGGACTCTCGGTTATTGAAGCGGGTTCGATATTCGCGATTGCCCGCGTCATTGATGCACTCTTAAGCCCGATTATGGGCTATATCACCGATAATTTCGGCAATACCTGGCTCGGCCGTAAATTTGGCCGTCGCCGCTTCTTTTTATTACTCAGCGCCCCATTAATGTTTTTGTATGCCCTGCTGTGGCTGACGGATATGGGCTACTGGTATTACCTGGGAACCTATCTCTCGATCGAATTGCTGTCGGCGATGGTGCTGGTGCCCTGGGAGACACTGGCGGCGGAAATGACAAACCGCTATGAAGAGCGTAGCCGCCTCTCCGGCGTGCGTATGATCTGCTCCCAGCTGGGCGGTTTCCTTGCGGTTTCCGTCCCGGGCGTGATCATGCAGTTCACGGGGAAAGATAATCCGTTTACCTATACCCTCACCGGGCTGATATTTTCCTGCGTATTTTGCATCGCGGTATTTATTACCTGGTACACCACCTGGGAAGCCAAAGATGTGCAGCAGGAATCCGATTTTAAGGTGGATAACCAGCGCAGCAGCGGAATACTTAATCACCTGAAATATCTGGTACTGGATCTCTTTTCCTCATTCCGCATTCGCGCGTTCCGCCTGCATATTATTATTTATATCTTTTCGTTTACGGCGATGGACGTATTCGGTTCGGTGTTTACCTATTACGTCGTGTACTGTCTGAGCCAGGATGCAGCTGCGGTATCCGGCTGGTTGAGCATTGCGGCCTTCGCCTCGGTACCCGGCACGTACGGGTTTATGCAGCTGCTGAACCGGCTGAACGTTACCCCTTCGGCCGCTCTGCGCCTCTCCTACGGCTGTATCTTCTGCGTGCTGGTATTCCTGTTTACGGTCTACCTCACCAAAACGCAGGTGCCGACGCTGCTGTTCTCGGCGGTCTTTATCCTGCTGGGCGCTTCCCGCTCTGGCCTCTACTATATTCCCTGGAACATCTACAGCTTTATTCCGGATATCGACGAGATGGTGACGCAGCAGCGCCGCGAAGGGATTTTTGCCGGTGTGATGGTTCTGACCCGCAAAAGCACCGTGGCAATTGCCATCATGATTATTGGCCTTGTGCTGCAGGAGTCCGGCTTCGTGAAGGGCAGCGGCGCACAGCCAGAAAGCGCGCTGGGGGCAATTATCGGCCTGATGATCTTCGCAACGGCAGCCCTTCTGGCGGTGAGCTTCTTTACCACCTACAAATTTAAGCTCACCCGCGAGACGCATAAGCTGCTGCTTAAGGAGATTGCCCGCCGGAAATTGGGCGGAGATTACCGCGACTGCGACGCCAGAACCCGCCTGATAATCAAGCAGTTGACGGGTTATGAATATGACCAGGTGTGGGGAGGCGATGCCACAAGACGGACGGTGGGAAGCGCCCGCTTATCTCCCGTGAAATAACCTCGCGTACCGGGCAGCACCCCGCTGTCCGGTCTGTTTTTATGCCAAAATGTGACCTCTGGCAGATTTACATCTCTTTACGCTATACTACCGCTGAAATAATCGGCTCAACGCTACGAGCTGACGTTCTACGTGTTTCCACACAAATGGTATCAACTCCCCTTCTGAGGATCTGGCGTGAAGCCGGATAAACTATGTTAAACAGTATTTTAGTAATACTTTGTCTGATTGCCGTCAGTGCATTTTTCTCGATATCTGAGATCTCGCTGGCCGCGTCCCGTAAAATCAAACTGAAGCTGCTTGCCGATGAAGGCAACATCAATGCCACCCGCATCCTGAAAATGCAGGAAAACCCCGGTATGTTCTTTACCGTGGTGCAGATTGGCCTGAACGCAGTCGCCATCCTCGGCGGTATCGTAGGGGATGCAGCGTTTTCTCCGGCGTTTTATAGCCTCTTTGTGAAGTACATGTCCGCAGAGCTTGCCGAACAGCTGAGCTTTATTCTCTCCTTCTCGCTGGTAACCGGCCTGTTCATCCTTTTTGCAGACCTGACCCCGAAACGCATCGGTATGATTGCGCCAGAAGCTGTGGCTTTGCGTATCATCAACCCGATGCGCTTCTGTCTGTACGTGTTTCGTCCGCTGGTGTGGTTCTTCAACGGCCTGGCGAACGTGATTTTCCGCATCTTTAAGCTGCCGATGGTGCGTAAAGACGACATCACCTCTGACGATATTTATGCGGTGGTGGAAGCCGGCGCACTGGCCGGGGTGCTGCGCAAGCAGGAACACGAGCTGATTGAGAACGTGTTTGAACTGGAATCCCGTACCGTGCCCTCTTCCATGACGGGCCGTGAAAACATTATCTGGTTCGATTTACATGAAGATGAGCAGAGCCTGAAGAACAAAGTGGCGCAGCATCCGCACTCCAAGTTCCTGGTCTGTAATGAAGATATCGACCACATCATCGGTTACGTCGACTCCAAAGACCTGCTGAACCGCGTGCTGGCAAACCAGAGCCTCGCGCTTAACAGCGGCGTACAGATCCGCAATACGCTGATTGTGCCGGACACCCTGACGCTCTCAGAAGCGCTGGAAAGTTTCAAAACCGCCGGGGAAGACTTCGCGGTGATCATGAACGAATACGCGCTGGTGGTGGGCATTATCACCCTGAACGACGTGATGACCACGCTGATGGGCGACCTGGTAGGTCAGGGTCTGGAAGAGCAGATTGTCCAGCGTGACGATAATTCATGGCTGATTGATGGCGGCACACCAATTGAAGACGTGATGCGTGTGCTGGATATCGACGAGTTCCCGCAGTCCGGCAACTACGAGACCATCGGCGGCTTTATGATGTTTATGCTGCGTAAAATCCCGAAACGTACCGACTCGGTGAAGTTCTCCGGCTACAAGTTTGAGGTGGTGGATATTGATAACTACCGCATCGACCAGCTACTGGTTACGCGCATCGACAACAAGCCGACCGTGCTGGTGCCGAAGCTGCCGGACGCGGAAGAGAAAGTGTCGGCGTAACGTTCCTGCCCCCACAAACATCAACGGCTCCCATCGGGAGCCGTTTTTCTAACTACTTACTGCATAGCACGTTGGTTAAGCCATCTCAGTTTGCAGACGCATAACCTGACGGTTGACTTCGGACATCACAGACAGGTGCTGTTTGTCCTTCACTTTTGGGACAAGGATCTTGCCCTTATCAAACTCAAAAGCGCCAACATCCTTGATGTACAACCGTCCACGGAACAGGATCTTCACGTACTTCGCCACCTGAAGCGGGTTGTAGCGTTGGAAAATTTTCATTCTTGTATCTCCTGCGAATCATACGCTCTTGCGGTGCCACAATCGGCCCGACTGTCCTGAGCGCAAATTTTGATGCCCAATGACTATAGACCAGAACTACGGTGTTACCCAGTGTGCATAAGTTTATTTACCGTTTGATTACAATTATTCAGAATAATCTTTGCAAAGCGTGATAGAGAGCAGTATAAGCCGTCGTTTTTTCATGGATATGTGCGTTCGCCCGCAAACTGGCATCGGGATTGCGGGAAAACCACATTGATCGCACTTATGATTAAAAGCGTATGACCAAGTGGTCGGATCACCTGCAAACAATAAGGAAACGCCATGACCCTACGTAACATCCTTGCAGCAGCTTGTCTGCTGCTGCCCCTGTGGGCTTGCGCTCACAACATTGAAAAAGGACAACGTGTACCGCCAGTCGGCATTGCAGACCGGGGAGAATTGATTCTCGACAATGATAAGTTTAGCTATAAAGCCTGGAATAGCGCGCAGCTTGCGGGCAAAGTGAGAGTTGTACAACATATTGCCGGTCGTACATCCGCAAAAGAGAAAAATGCCAACCTGGTGGAAGCGATCAAGGCCGCAAAATTCCCACATGACCGCTACCAGACCACCACGATCGTGAACACCGATGACGCTATTCCGGGCTCCGGGATGTTTGTGCGCTCGAGCCTTGAGAGCAATAAAAAGCTCTATCCGTGGTCGCAGTTTATCGTCGACAGCAACGGCATCACCCGTAAGGCCTGGCAACTGGAGGAAGAGAGCTCTGCGATTATCGTGCTGGACAAGAACGGTCGCGTACAGTGGGTGAAAGACGGGGCGTTAACCCAGGAAGAGGTGCAGCAGGTTGTCGACCTGCTGCATAAGCTGCTGGCTCAATAAATAGAGACGCGGAAGCCGGGGTTGAGGAAGGATTCGCGCGGGGTGTAGTCCAGCGGCTTGCCCTGCCAGTCATGAACGTGCGCCCCGGCGGCCGCAGCCACGGCGTGACCTGCCGCAGTATCCCAGACGTTGGTTGGCCCAAAGCGCGGATACAGCTGCGCCTGACCTTCCGCCACCAGGCAGAATTTCAGCGACGAGCCAATCGAGGTAGTCTGGTGTTCACCCAGCTGTTGCAGGTACTCCTGCAGCTCGCTGTCGCTGTGCGAGCGGCTAATCACCACCAGCGGTGGACGCGCATCGCGCACCTGGATCTGCTTCCGTACGCCGCACTCCTCTTTCCAGGCCTTGCCTTCTGCGGCGCTGTACATCACGTTCATCACCGGCGCGTAGACCACACCGAGCACCGCTTTGCCCTTCTCAATCAGGGCGATATTGACCGTGAACTCACCGTTGCGCTTGATGAACTCTTTTGTCCCGTCCAGAGGATCGACCAGCCAGTAGCGCTGCCAGTGCTGGCGCTCGTCCCAGCTTTGCGGCGCTTCTTCTGACAGAACGGGGATCTCCGGCGTTAAAGCCTGTAATCCTTTCAGGATCACCTTATGCGCCGCAATATCCGCCGCCGTGACCGGAGAGTCGTCGGCTTTGCTGACCACCTCCATAGGTTTACTACCGTCATACACCTGCATGATGGCATCTCCCGCATCCCGTGCGAGCTGACAAACTTTATCTAGCATTCTCCACCTCTTTGTTAACGCAGTGAGGTTAACTCTTTGTTTTAGTTATATCGTAATGTGAACAATTCCGCTATCTGTGAAGCAATTCCGGTTTCAGGACGCTTTTTTCTGTCAGGATTCACATTTCTGTAAGCAACAAGCGATAGATACATACTCTTTTGTGGTCTGCATCGAAAAAAGGACTCCTCTGATGATTAAGTTTAGTGCAACGCTCCTGGCAACGCTGGTTGCAGCAAGCGTACAGGCGGCGACGGTAGATCTGCGTATTCTGGAAACGACCGATCTGCACAGCAATATGATGGACTTCGATTACTACAAAGATACCCCTACGGAAAAATTCGGACTGGTACGCACAGCAAGTTTGATTAACGCCGCGCGCGGTGAAGTAAAAAATAGCGTGCTGGTGGACAACGGCGATCTCATTCAGGGCAGCCCGCTCGGCGATTACATGGCGGCGAAAGGCCTTAAGAAAGGCGAGATCCATCCGGTTTATAAAGCGATGAACACGCTGGATTATGCCGTCGGTAACCTGGGCAACCATGAATTCAACTACGGCCTGACATACCTGCACGATGCGCTGGCCGGCGCGAAATTCCCGTACGTTAACGCCAATATCATTGACGTTAAGACCCGGAAACCGCTCTTTACCCCTTACCTGATAAAAGAGACTGACGTTGTCGATCAGGACGGTAAAAAGCAGACGCTGAAAATCGGCTATATCGGCTTCGTACCGCCGCAGATCATGACCTGGGATAAAGCCAATCTCGACGGTAAAGTGACCGTTAACGACATTACCGAAACCGCGCGCAAATACGTGCCAGAAATGCGCGAAAAAGGCGCGGATCTGGTCGTGGTTGTCGCCCACTCGGGCCTCTCCGCCGATCCGTACCAGGCCATGGCTGAAAACTCCGTTTATTATCTGAGTGAAGTTCCGGGCGTTGACGCGATCCTGTTCGGCCACGCCCACGCCGTCTTCCCGGGCAAAGATTTTGCCAGCATCAAAGGGGCTGATATTGAGAAAGGAACGCTCAACGGCGTGCCGTCGGTGATGCCGGGCATGTGGGGCGACCATCTTGGCGTGGTGGACCTGGTGCTGAATAACGACGGCGGCAGCTGGAAGGTGACGCAGTCAAAAGCCGAAGCGCGCCCGATTTACGACGCTGCGGCTAAAAAATCTCTGGCGGCTGAAGATAAAAAACTGGTCGACGTGCTGAAGCACGATCACGACGCCACCCGCGAATTCGTCAGCAAGCCGATCGGCAAATCCGCCGACAATATGTACAGCTTCCTGGCGCTGGTGCAGGACGACCCAACCGTTCAGGTGGTCAACATGGCGCAGAAAGCCTATGCCGAACACTTTGTGCAGGGCGATCCGGATCTGGCAAAACTGCCGGTTCTGTCTGCCGCTGCGCCATTCAAAGTGGGCGGGCGTAAGAATGACCCGGCAAGCTATGTTGAAGTCGAAAAGGGCCAGCTGACCTTCCGTAACGCCGCCGATCTCTATCTCTACCCGAACACGCTGGTGGTGGTTAAAGCCACTGGAAAGGAGGTGAAAGAGTGGCTGGAGTGCTCCGCCGGACAGTTTAACCAGATCGATCCGACAAGCAGCAAACCGCAGTCGCTGATTAACTGGGACGGCTTCCGCACCTACAACTTCGACGTGATCGACGGCGTGAATTACCAGATTGACGTCACCCAGCCTGCGAAATATGACGGCGAGTGCCAGGCCATTAATCCGCAGGCAGAGCGCATTAAAAACCTGACCTTCAACGGCAAGGCGATCGACCCGAATGCCACCTTCCTGGTGGTGACAAATAACTATCGCGCCTACGGCGGTAAGTTTGCCGGTACGGGGGATAGCCACATCGCTTTTGCGTCACCGGACGAAAACCGCTCGGTATTGGCGGCGTGGATCGGCGCAGAGTCGAAGAAGGCGGGCGAAATTCACCCGGCGGTGGATAACAACTGGCGTCTTGCGCCGATTCATAGCGAGACAAAACTGGATATCCGCTTTGAAACATCACCGTCAGATAAGGCGGCCAGGTTCATTAAGGACAAGGCGCAGTATCCGATGAAGAAGGTTGCGACGGATGATATCGGGTTCGCGATTTATCAGGTGGATTTGAGCAGGTAAAAGCAAAACGGCAACGCGCGTTGCCGTTTATGGTGTTTGTTCCCTCTCCTTGTGGGAGAGGGCATCAGGCCGCACATACCCGGCTTTTACGCCGCACGCTCATCCCGATTCGCCATCACCTTCGGCGTATTGACCTCAATCCAGTCTGCCAGCGCGGCCACTTTCTCACTGACCTCAATCCCCATCGGCGTCAGGCTATACTCGACATGAGGCGGCACGACCGGATACGACACGCGATCGACAAATCCGTCCTGCTCCAGCGCCTGAAGCGACTGGGACAGCATCTTTTCGCTCACCCCACCCATTTTACGGCGCAGATCGCTGAATCGGTGCGTTCCCTCCTGCAGGGCCAGCAGAATCAGTACCCCCCAGCGGCTGGTAACGTGCTTGAGCACCTCCCGTGAAGGGCACTGTTCCGCGAAAAGATTGCCATCGCGCATTTGTTCGCTGAGCGTTGGTATCGTTGTTTTCATACTTACCTTTTTGTACGTACTTACTAAAAGTTAGCTATGGTGCTAGTGTGCCACAACACCAGACAAACACGAAGGAGATTCATCATGATCGCGATTACCGGCGCTACTGGCCAGCTTGGCCATCTCGTTATCGAGCAGCTGTTAAATACCGTACCGGCCAGCCAGATTGTGGCTATCGTGCGTAACCCGGCGAAAGCTGAAGCGTTGAGCCAGCAGGGCATTGTGGTTCGTCAGGCGGATTACACCGACGAAGCCGCCTTCACCGCCGCGCTGAGCGGTGTGGATAAGCTGCTGCTGATCTCTTCCAGCGAAGTAGGCCAGCGCGCAACCCAGCACCAGAACGTCATTAACGCCGCCAAAACGGCAGGCGTGAAATTTATCGCCTACACCAGCCTGCTGCATGCGGACAAATCACCACTGGGTCTGCACGTTGAACACGTCGCGACGGAAAAAGCGCTGGCGGCGTCCGGCATTCCTCATGCCCTGCTGCGCAACGGCTGGTATACCGAAAACTACCTGGCGAGCGCGCCGCCCGCGCTGGAACACGGCGTGTTTATCGGTGCCGCAGGCGAAGGCAAAATTGCCTCTGCGACCCGTGCAGACTATGCAGCGGCGGCCGCCAAAGTTATCGCTGAAGAGGGTCATGCGGGCAAGGTATACGAACTGGCAGGCGACCACGGCTGGACGCTGAGCGAGCTGGCGGCGGAACTCAGCAAGCAGAGCGGAAAGCCGGTAACCTATCAGAATCTCAGCGAGGCGGATTTCGCCGGCGCGCTGAAAAGCGTCGGCTTGCCTGCCGGGCTGGCAGATATGCTCGCGGACTCCGATGTGGGCGCGTCCAAAGGCGGCCTGTTTGACGACAGCCGTACCCTCAGCAAGCTGATTGGCCGTCCAACCACGCCGCTGGCGGAGAGCATCAAAGCCATTCTGTAATTGTTACGGATTGGTTATTTTTTGTGGCATCCCCTCGGGTCATCTCTGATAATGAAACGATGACCCATGAGGAGGCTCACCGTGCAAGGCGTACCGGAACAGTTTATTGATGAGAGAGACAGCGCGCGCTTTCGCCACCTGGCGCAGCTGCCGGGCCTTGAACTCTATCACGCGCATATCTCTGACTACGCCTTTGAGCCTCACACCCATGAAGCCTTCGGGATCGGCACGATTGAAACCGGTGCCGAACGCTTTCGCTATCGCGGTACCCAGCATCTCGCACCTGAAAAATCCGTTGTTACCATGAACCCGGATGAGATCCATACCGGGGAGTCCGCCACTGAAGACGGCTGGCGCTACCGGATGGTTTACATCGAGCCTGACCTGCTGGAAGAGGTAACCGGCCTGCGCCACTGGTGGTTCAGCGACGTAACCCGCTATGACCCGCTGCGCTCGCAGCAAATCGGCAGGCTGATTTACGGCCTGTGGCATACGGACGACCCGCTGGCGCAAAAAGGCTTATTGCTGGATTTGATTGAGACCTTTCAGCCGTTAGCCCATCACGCGCCGGTAGTTCAGGAAGGTGCACACCGGTTCGAACGCGTGCGCGAGTATCTGCACGACAACTATATGCACGCCCTGACGCTGGACGAGCTGGCGAACGTTGTCTCGCTCAGCCCGTACCATTTTCAGCGTCAGTTCAAAGCCCATTTCCACGTTACGCCGCACCAGATGCTGATGGCCATCCGCCTGTGGCGCGCCAAAGCGTTCCTCACCCACGGCATGCCCGCAGCTGAGGTCGCCGCCGCGACCGGGTTGACCGACCAGTCGCATTTAACCCGCGCGTTTACCCGCCGCTACGGCATTACTCCCGTTCGCTACCAGAAGCAGGTCACCCGGCGCTAAAGCGCAATCTCATACAATACGCGCGTATTTGTCCCTCCTACACTGAGTGCAACGTGAATCAAACAGGATGGAAAAATGATTAGTGGCGTGTTGTATGCCCTGCTGGCAGGGATGATGTGGGGGCTGATTTTTGTCGGCCCGCTGATCGTACCCGAGTATCCGGCCATACTGCAGTCGACCGGACGTTACCTGGCGCTGGGGCTGATTGCCCTGCCCCTGGCGTGGCTGGGACGCGCGCGCTTGCGTCAGCTCAGCCGTCAGGACTGGGGTACCGCGCTGGCACTGACCATGATGGGTAACCTGATCTATTACGTCTGTCTGGCAAGCGCCATTCAGCGTACCGGTGCGCCGGTTTCCACCATGATTATCGGCACGCTGCCGGTGGTCATCCCCATCTTCGCGAATCTGCTCTATAGCCACCGGGACGGCAGGCTGGCGTGGTCAAAAATGGCGCCGGCGCTGATGTGCACCGCAGTGGGACTGGTGTGCGTCAATATCGCCGAGCTGCGCCACGGGCTGGGCGATTTCAGCTTATGGCGTTACGGTTCGGGGATCGTTTTAGCGTTCATCTCGGTGGCGTGCTGGGCCTGGTACGCCCTGCGCAATGCGCGCTGGCTGCGGGAAAACCCGGACAAGCACCCGATGATGTGGGCGACGGCGCAGGCGCTGGTCACCTTGCCCGTGTCACTGGTGGGGTATGTCGGCGCGTGCCTCTGGTTAGGCCATCAACAGCCAGACTTCGCCCAGCCCTTCGGGCCGAGGCCGTGGGTGTTTATTGGCTTAATGGTTGCGATTGCGGTGCTGTGCTCCTGGGTGGGTGCGCTGTGCTGGAACATTGCCAGCCAGAAGCTGCCGACGGTGATTTTAGGGCCGCTGATTGTCTTCGAAACCCTTGCGGGACTGCTTTATACCTTCCTGATGCGCCAGAGCGTGCCGCCGCTTTTAACGGCCTGTGGAATATTATTGCTGGTCGTGGGGGTGGTGATTGCGGTGAGAGCGAAGCCGGAAAAACCAAGGGTCGTTCCGGCGTCGGAGATGTGAGCATTGCCCGGCGGCGCTGCGCTTGCAGGGCCTACAAAACCGTAGGCCCGGTAAGGCGTAGCCGCCACCGGGCAAGTCCTTAAAACGTTTCCCAGTTCCCTTCTGACGCCGCCGCTGCGGGCTGCGCTTTTGGCACATAGGTTTTCACCGGTGCCGCTTTGACCGCCTGGTTGCGGGTGATTTTGAACACCGCCACCGCTTCGTTCAGGCGTGCAGCCTGATCTTCCAGCGCGGCCGCAGCAGCCGCAGACTCTTCCACCAGCGAGGCGTTCTGCTGGGTCACGCGGTCCATCTCGGCGACCGCCTGGCCCACCTGGTCGATACCGCGGCTCTGCTCGTCAGAGGCAGAGGCAATTTCGCCCATGATGTCGGTCACGCGGGTGACCGCGTTGACGATCTCCGCCATCGTCGCGCCCGCTTCATTCACCAACTGCGAGCCTGCGTTGACGCGCTCGCCGGAATCATCGATCAGCGCCTTAATCTCTTTCGCCGCCTGTGCGCTGCGCTGGGCAAGCGTTCGAACTTCCCCTGCGACTACCGCAAAGCCACGGCCCTGTTCGCCCGCGCGCGCCGCTTCCACCGCCGCGTTCAGTGCCAGAATATTGGTCTGGAAGGCAATACCGTCGATCACGTTGGTAATTTGCGCGATTTTGCTGGAACTGGTCGCGATTTCGTCCATCGTACGCACGACGCCTTCTACTACATTCCCACCCTTCTTCGCTGTTGAGGAGGCATCCAGCGCCAGACGGGAGGCCTGACGCGCGTTATCGGCGTTCTGCTTCACGGTTGCCGTCAGCTGTTCCATGCTGGCTGCCGTTTCTTCCAGAGACGCGGCCTGCTGCTCGGTACGGGAAGAGAGGTCGTTACTCCCGGCAGAAATTTCACCGGCGCCGGTGTAGATGGTATCCGCACCTTCACGCACCACGCCCACGGTGTTCGCCAGCGAGGTTTGCATCTCCTGAACGTTGCGCGCCAGAATAGCCATTTCATTCTTACCTTCAGCCTGAATCGGCTGGGTTAAATCCCCCGCCGCAATGGCGCGAATATGGTTAATCACCTCTTCCAGAGGCAGCAGCAGCACGCGGCGCATAGCGATCCAGCTGGAGACAATCACCACAATCACCAGCAGCATCACCGCAGAGAGGATCCACAGGATGCGTTTGTAGTCGCTTTCATTATCCTGGATGCCTTTATCGGTAAGCATTGCCTGCGCTTCGCGCCACTCGCGGTAAACCGCCTGCATCGCGGTCTGTTTATGCTCCGCGTTCTGCTTGAACATGTCCTCCAGATTGCCCTGGCTCAGCAGGACGTTCATTTGCGTCAGCGTGGAGGAGTAAATGCGGTACTGCTCTTCGAGACGCTTGGCCAGATTCTCATCCAGCCCCGGCGTATTCGGCAGGGCGTAGTATTTATCGTAATGGACCTGCGCATCGGCCAGCAGATTCTTCGCCGTGTTGACCAGCTCATTGAGCTGCCCACCGTTAATCTGAGAGGCCATGCTGCTTTGCAGGCGCAGCATCCCGCGGTTCAGCGTCACCCGCGCCTGATTCAGGCTGATCCACGCATCGGTAAACTCCGCGACGTTTTTACTGGAGAGCTGCGACACGGTGAAGTTGTCTTTATCGTTATTCAGCGCGTTAATAAAAATACCCGCGGAAATCACTTGCATGATGCCGAGCACAAGCAGCACCGAAATAAGAAGAGTAATGACTTTTATACGTTTAAACATACGTTGCCTTTGTTATATGCAGGTTTCTCTGACGAGTATCTATCGGCACGCGCGGCGGGTTGTTTACTGTTTCTCCACCTTTAAAAAGTTTCTAAACCACTTTCCTAAGTCCATTCAGGGAGTTAAACGGGACATTTTTTTGTGATCCCCGTCGCACTTTCTCCCTTCCCTCTAAAGGGTTATAGCGTCGTCATAAAGATGCATTTAATATGCACCTTATATTCTTGATGACGAGGTAACTGCTATGGCCTTTCGCGACCAACCCCTTGGCGAGCTGGCGCTCTCCATCCCTCGCGCTTCTGCGCTGTTCCGTAAATACGATATGGATTACTGCTGCGGCGGTAAGCAGACCCTGGCGCGAGCGGCCTCGCGTAAAGAGCTGAACGTGGAGGCTATCGAAGCGGAACTGGCACTTCTGGCCGAACAGCCTGTCGACAAAGACTGGCGCACCGCCCCGCTCGCGGAAATCATCGACCATATCATCGTGCGTTACCACGACCGCCACCGTGAGCAGTTGCCTGAGCTGATCCTGCAGGCGACGAAAGTTGAGCGCGTTCACGCCGACAAGCCTTCCGTACCGCGCGGTCTGGCGAAATACCTGACCATGCTGCACGAAGAGCTTTCCAGCCACATGATGAAAGAAGAGCAGATCCTCTTCCCGATGATTAAACAGGGAATGGGCAGCCAGGCGATGGGGCCCATCAGCGTGATGGAAAGCGAACATGATGATGCGGGCGAACTGCTGGACGTGATCAAACACACCACCGACAACGTCACGCCGCCGCCAGAAGCGTGCACCACCTGGAAAGCGATGTACAACGGCATTAACGAGATGATTGACGACCTGATGGAGCACATCAGTCTTGAGAATAACGTTCTGTTCCCGCGGGCATTGGCGGGGGAATAAAAAACCCCGGTGGCGCTAGCGCTTACCGGGCCTACAACGTCCTCGAACATAGGCCGGGTAAGCGTCAGCGCCACCCGGCAACATGCTTAACGCATGCCTGCTATACGTTTCTTACCGATAAACAGCCAGCCCAGCCCCAGCGCGATAAACCACAGCGGCGTGACGATCAGCGCCTGACGGGTATCATCTTCCAGCGTCAGCAGCACCAGAACGAACACGAAGAACGCCATGCACACCCAGCACATCAGCTTGCCCAGCGGCATCTTGTAGATCGATTTCTCATGCAGGTGTGGACGCTGTTTGCGGTACACCAGGTACGAGCACAGGATAATGGTCCAGACGAACATGAACAGGATCGCCGAGACCGTGGTGATCATAGTGAACGCGCCAATCACGCTTGGGTTCACGTAGAGCATCACCACGCCCCCCAACAGGCACATGCAGGAGAAGGTCAGCCCTTTCGCCGGCACCGCACGTTTAGACAGTTTCGCAAAGGCGCTCGGCGCCACGCCCTCCTGCGCCAGACCAAATAGCATACGGCTGGTGGAGAACACGCCGCTGTTCGCAGACGATGCCGCTGAGGTCAGTACCACGAAGTTAATCAGGCTAGCGGCAGCGGGCAGCCCTACCAGCACAAACAGCTCAACGAACGGACTCTTGCTGGGCACCACGGAGCTCCACGGCGTCACGGACATAATAATGATCAGCGCGAAGACGTAGAACATAATAATGCGCAGCGGAATAGAGTTGATGGCACGCGGCAGGGATTTCTCCGGGTCTTTGGTTTCCGCAGCCGTAGTCCCCACCAGCTCAATCCCTACAAACGCAAACACCGCAATCTGGAAGCCAGCAAAGAAGCCGCTGATGCCTTTCGGGAACCAGCCGCCGTCGTTCCACAGATGGGTAAAGGACGCCTGAACGCCCGTTGGCGACTGGAAGTGCGTCAATACCATCACCAGGCCCACAACAATCAGCCCCACGATAGCGACGATCTTGATCATCGCGAACCAGAACTCCATCTCACCGAACATTTTCACGGTGGCGAGGTTGAGGCTCAGCAGCAGAATAATCACCGCCAGCGAGGCGACCCAGTCCGACAGCCCCGGGAACCAGAACTGCGCGTAGGCGGTAATCGCCACGACGTCCGCCATTCCGGTGACCACCCAGCAGAACCAGTAGGTCCACCCGGTAAAATAGCCCGCCCATGGCCCGAGCAGGTCAGACGCGAAGTCGCTGAAGGATTTGTATTCGAGGTTCGAGAGCAGCAATTCACCCATTGCACGCATCACGAAGAAGAGCATAAAACCGATGATCATATAAACGAAAATGATCGACGGCCCGGCAAGACTGATGGTTTTGCCCGATCCCATAAACAGCCCGGTGCCGATGGCACCGCCAATGGCGATAAGCTGTATATGACGGTTTGTGAGATTGCGCCGTAGCGACTGTTCAGACGTCGCCTCTTCTGCAGCGGCGACTTTGACCTGATCTACCATGTAATTTTTCCTGTTTATGCCTGTCTGTGTTGTTAAGGCTCTTCTGGCCTTTAAAAACGTCAAATAAATGACGGTCCCTTTGTAAGGGTTTATCGATATTAGGTAAGAATCGGCGGGATGAATACTATGATTTAGATATTATGTTAATAATATGTTGAAAGTGAGTGTCATATCACTCATACAGCGCGAAACAGCTCACAAAAATACACGCAACAGTTTCGTTTGCAAGATAAAATATTAATTCTGTCGTAACTATAGGTTTTATCACTATTTCCTCTCCCCGAGCGGAGAGAGGAAATAAGAAAAGTCGATTACAGGATTTCCAGCAGTTCGACTTCAAATACCAGGGTGCTGAATGGCGGAATGGACGCGCCAGCGCCACGCTCGCCGTAGGCCAGGTTGTGCGGGATGGTCAGTTCCCATTTGGAACCGACTGGCATCAGGGTCAGGGCTTCGATCCAACCCGCGATAACGCCGTTGACCGGGAATTCAGCCGGTTCGCCGCGCGCCACGGAGCTGTCGAACACGGTACCGTCGATCAGTTTACCGGTGTAGTGAACGCGAACATGGTCGGTACGCGCCGGGATAGCGCCGTCGCCCTGGTTGATCACGCGGAACTGCAGGCCAGACTCGGTGCTGTTCACGCCTTCACGCTCGCGGTTCTCTTCCAGATATTTCACGCCTTCGGCTGCCATCTCTTCGAAACGCGCGCGACGCACGGCGTCAGCACGTTCGTGAATTTCACGCAGCGCACGGTGCACAACGTCAACCGGAACGGCAGGCTGTTTACCTTCCAGCGCGTCAGCGATACCCGCCACCAGCGCTTCAGGTAACAGACCTTCCAGGCCGGATTCGCTCAGCTGCTGTCCTACCTGCAAGCCGATACCGTAACTTGCCTGCGCTTCGATAGTGTCAAAAGTCGGGGTGGTCATGGGTTTTCCTTCCATCACATTTAAAGTAGCGGGCAGCATATCAGCCATGCCCTTATGGGTAAAACTTTGTCTTAAGTTAGGGTGACAAACCGCGACGAAACAGAAACAATAGAGGCAACCAGGATTAATCCCGAACTGATGTCACGGAAGTCGGGTTTGTTACGTCGTTCAGGCAGTTAGCGAACTATACTTCGAAGCACAGGATATAAAAGACGCGGAGCAGGAGGAGAGCCATGCCCGGGCGATTTGAACTGAAACCTACCCTGGCGAAAATCTGGCAGGCGCCGGACAATTTTCGCATTATGGACCCGCTGCCTCCTCTGCACCGCAGGGGGATCATCATTGGTGCGCTGATGGTCATCGTGGGCTTCCTGCTTCCTTCCGGCGGTGATGATGTCGATACCGCGCCTGTTACCCGCAATGCGCAGCTGGATATTCAGTCGCAAACGCGGCCGCAGCCTGACGCGCAGCCCATGCAGACACAGCTGGTGACCCCGTCTAACGATCCAGGCCAGGTCGCGCCGGTTGAACCTGAACCCGTTCAGGATGAACAGCCGCAGGAGCAGGCCGCGGCCCCGTCTGAGCCGCAAACCCAGCAGACCAGCGGCATCGAACAGCAGTGGCGTTCCTATCGCGTGGAGCCGGGCAAAACGCTGGCACAGCTTTTCCGCGACCACAACCTGCCGCCGACCGACGTGTATGCCATGGCAAAAGTGGAAGGCGCAGGTAAACCACTGAGCAATTTACAGAACGGCCAGATGGTGCAGATTCGCCAGAACGCCAGCGGCGTGGTCACCGGGCTGACGATTGATACCGGAAATGGGCAGCAGGTACTGTTTACCCGCCAGCCGGACGGTAGTTTCATCAGAGCACGTTAATGGCATAGGCCGGGTAAGGCGAAGCCGCCACCCGGCACTTTTGTTCTCAGGCACTCCGTTTATTCACCCACCAGATCCCCGAGCAGACCAGCACCAGCGCAATCGCATATTTGATATCCAGAATATTTTCGCCGAGAAAGATTGCGGAAAGCACCGTCCCTGCAACCGGAATGACAAAATTGAACGGGGCAATCATGCTCACCCGGTTCACTTTCAGCAGTGCACTCCACAGGGCGAACGCCACGGATGAGAGCAGCGTCAGATACCCCAGCACCGCGACAGCCTTCATGCTGTGCACTTCCAGCGTCCCGCCCGTGGCATAGCCTCCTGCAACCAGCGCAGCCCCGCCTATCGCCAGCTGCCAGCCGGTCATCACCGTTGGGTCGACGGTCTGGGAAATACGTTTCCCGTAAAGCGTGGCGGCAGAGAGAATAAAGGCCGCCAGCACCACGAAGCCGTCACCTTTCCAGACAAACTGGAAATCGCTTAACCCACTGTGGAAATTCACCAGCATCACCCCGGCAAACCCGAGAATACAGCCCAGCGTTTTGTTATAGCTGAGTTTGTCGTTGTGATAGATAAAGTGCGCCAGCAGCACGCTGAAGAAGGTGCCGGTGGCGTTCATGATTGAGCCATTCACCCCCGTCGTGTAGGCAAGCCCTACATAGAAGAAGGTGTACTGGATTGTCGTCTGGGTCAGTCCGAGGATCGTGAGCTGGCCAAACTGCGTGGGCGTGAGCCTGCCAATCGGTTTTCGCTGGGCCAGAGCAAACAGCAGCAGCAGCGCACCGGCAAACAGAAAGCGGTATCCGGCAAAAACAACTTTGGATGGGATGTCATCGGTCGCAATCTGAAAGAGTTCATAGCCATTTTTAATGGCCGGGTACGAGCTTCCCCAGAGTAAACAGCAGAGCGTGGCGCAGGCATAGGCCACATTTCGACGGGCAAAGACGGGCGTGGGCAGAGCGGTATCCATGACAAATCTCATAAATAAAATTGCGTTTCATTTTATTATCTGAGAATGCGTCAGGAATAGCTACCATACAAGATAAAAAGAGAATGGTCGGTAGCCTTAAAAAAGCAAAACGCCGGCACAAGGCCGGCGCTTCGAAGCGAGCAGAGTAAAATTACTCAGCTACAACGTTAACAACCAGTTTAGCGAACACTTCGCTGTGAACCTGGAAGTCAACTTCGTGCTCACCAGTGGTACGCAGAACGCCGTTCGGCATGCGAACTTCGCTCTTAGCCACTTTAACGCCTGCTGCAGTAACTGCATCAGCGATATCGCGGGTACCGATGGAACCGAACAGTTTACCTTCGTCGCCAGCTTTGGAAGCGATGGTAACAGTGCCCAGTGCGTTGATTGCTTCAGCGCGAGCGTTAGCAGCCGCCAGAACGTCAGCCAGTTTGGCTTCCAGTTCAGCACGACGTGCTTCGAAAAACTCTACGTTTTTCTTAGTAGCTGGAACAGCTTTACCCTGTGGAACCAGGAAGTTACGAGCGTAGCCCGCTTTTACGTTTACCTGATCACCCAGGCTGCCCAGGTTTGCTACTTTATCAAGCAGAATAACTTGCATTACCTTATCCTCTTAAAGTCGTATTAATGGACCGTGCCCGATTACTGATGACGATCAGTGTACGGCAGCAGGGACAGGTAGCGAGCGCGTTTGATAGCGCGAGCCAGCTGACGCTGATATTTTGCACGAGTACCGGTGATACGGCTTGGGACAATCTTACCGCTTTCGGTGATGTAGTTTTTCAGCGTTGCGATATCTTTATAGTCGATCTCTTGAACGCCTTCCGCGGTGAAACGGCAGAACTTGCGACGACGGAAATAACGTGCCATATGGCTAGTCTCCAGTATCTATCAAATCAATCTGCTCGGCATGCAGAACCATTTTGCTCAGGCCGTTCTTTGCCTTATGGCAAGAGATGAACCCCTGAACGATTACTGCGCTACCGACCGTTAAACTGTGAGTAATGGCCTGGTTTTCGTGTCCGCTAATAATAACGGGCATTTGGCACCACGCCTGCCGGTGAAACCCGGCTTCCTCTTGCACAGAACGATGCTCAAGCACGAACTGGCAATGCGGAATTCCTGATGGACTGACCTTTCGAAGGGGAGCCCTGCATACGATGCCGGACAACGCCAGACGGTTGGTCATCAGAAATTACTCTTCAGAATCCCCAGCATCAGAATCATCTGCGGTTTCGTTTGCGAAATCATCGCGACGCTCACGGCGCTCGTCTTTCGCTTTAACCATCGGAGATGCTTCGGTAACTGCGTTTTTGGTACGCATAACCATGCTGCGGATAACGGCATCGTTGAAGCGGAAGGTAGTTTCCAGCTCATCGATCACTTCCTGCGGCGCTTCAACGTTCATCAGAACGTAGTGTGCTTTGTGCAGTTTGTTGATCGGGTAAGCCAGCTGACGGCGGCCCCAGTCTTCCAGACGGTGGATCGTACCTTCTGCACCAGTGATGGCAGCAGAATAACGCTCGATCATACCCGGAACCTGTTCGCTCTGGTCAGGATGGACCATAAAAACGATTTCGTAATGACGCATCGAATTGCTCCTTACGGATTATTCAGCCTCCTGTCTGGGTCAGCCGAGGCCCGGGGAGGCAAGGAACGTGTTAAAGGTCGGCTGAAAAATTGACGCGTCATAATACTTGCGCGCCCCTGGAAACTCAAGCTGATTGCACAAATAATTCGCACAAAGCGTAAAGCTGGTCTAAGTGGGTGATTTAATATTAAACGCATCCGGAAGCGTTGCTTTTTTGAACAACTGCATCAGAAATGGTCACGTATCCCCGCCGGATGAGTGATTACACTTTAATCAGAGACCCACTGAATTAAAGAAGGAGCATTCCCCTCTCACAGCACGCAGTCGTGGAGCGCATATCATGAAAAAAATCGCATTAGCCATAATGGCTGCGCTTTTGCTCAGTGCAAACGCGATGGCAGCCATCAAAATAGACGGCCGGCAGGCCAGAAACATGGATGATGTGCACAGCTTAGGCGTAATCTATATCAATCATAATTTCGCCACTGAAAGCGAAGCAGATCAGGCACTAAATGAAGAGACCGATGCCCAGGGCGCAACCTATTACCATGTGATGTTAACCCGTGAGCCCGGCAGCAACGGCAATATGCACGCCAGTGCAGATATCTACCGGTAACGCCTTAACGCTAGCACCAGGAAAGCCAACAACGAAAACATAGCCATAGTTGACGTTGCCCCCTGCCCGGGGGCTTTTTTTTGTGAATGGCTCCGGAATACCACCGGTTACAACTGTTTTTTGGTATTCCAGAGCACTTATTCACTTCTGCCCGTAGTAGGCATTTGGGCCGTGCTTGCGCATGAAATGCTTGTTCATCAGGTAATCATCAATGCCCTGAAGCTGCGGATTAATGCCGCGGGCAATCCACGCCATTTTAGCCACCTCCTCCATCACGACAGCATTGTGTACCGCGTCGTGAGCATCTTTACCCCAGGAGAATGGACCGTGCTGATACACCACAATCCCCGGCGTATGCAGCGGTTCCGTTTCACCCAGTGTTTCGATAATCACCTTGCCGGTGTTGCGTTCGTACTCCCCTTCTACTTCAGCCTGCGTTAACGCTCGCGTGCAGGGAATGTCGCCAAAGAAGTAGTCCGCGTGGGTCGTGCCCAGCGCCGGGATGGGCAGCCCCGCCTGTGCCCAGGCCGTCGCGTGCGTGGAGTGGGTATGCACCACGCCGCCAAGGGACGGATATCGCCGGTACAGCGCCAGATGGGTTGCGGTATCTGAAGAGGGACGCCATTTTCCCTCCACGACGTTTCCGTCGAGATCCACCACCACCATATCGTCTGCTTTCATGGTGTCATACGCCACGCCGCTCGGCTTAATCACGATTAGCCCCTGCTCGCGGTCGATAGCGCTCACGTTGCCCCAGGTGAACGTGACCAGGCCATAGCGCGGCAGATCCATATTGGCTTCAAAGACCTGCTGTTTCAGCTTAAGCATGTTCAACCTCCAGCAAACCCGCCCGCACCATCCGCTCGCGCACCCAGTCCCGCGCTTTTGCTACTTCCGCAGCCGGGTCGTCTGACGTTTCGCTCCACATCTCAATCAGGTAAGGCCCGCAATAGCCTGTCTGCCTGAGCGTCTCGAAGCACCGTTCGAAATCCACCACCCCGGTGCCAAACGGTACGTTTTTAAATACGCCAGGACGGGTATCTTTAACATGCACCGCCACGATATGCCCGATGCCCGCCTGCAGCTCCATCTGCACGTCGTTATCCCATGCCGACAGGTTGCCGATATCCGGATAAAGCTGGAACCATGGGTTATTCAGATAGTGCGCATAGCCCAGCGCTTTGCTGATGGAGTTCATCAACGGGTAGTCCATGATCTCCATCGCCAGCGTAACCTGCGCGCGGCTTGCCATCTCAACGCTCTCTTTCAGGCCGTCACGGAAACGACGGCGCGTTTCATCGTTGGCTTCCTGATAGTAAACGTCATAACCCGCCAGTTGGATCACGCGGATACCCACGTCCTGGGCAAAGCGAATGGCTTTGCGCATGATCTCCAGCCCTTCAGCACGCACGGCATCATCTTCACATCCCAGAGGGAAACGACGATGGGCGCTCAGGCACATGGACGGCACGCGCACGCCGGTCTCGGCAATGGCGCTCACCAGCGCCAGACGCTGTTCGCGGCTCCAGTCCAGGCGAGAGAGACGCTCGTCCGTCTCATCCACTGACATTTCGACAAAGTCGAAACCCAGCTGTTTTGCCAGCTGTAACCGCTCCAGCCAGCACTCCCCCGCAGGGAGTGCCTTTTCATAGATGCCAAGCGGGACCTGTTTTGACAACATACCCGCTCCTTAGCCCCAAAGCTGAGCGATTGAACGTTTGAACTGACGCGCCGCTTCGACCGGAGAGGCCGCGTCGCGAATGCTGCGGCCGGCGATAAAGACGTGAATAGGGATACCCTGGAACAGCGGCAGATCTTCCAGCGCCAGGCCACCGGTGACGGTGACTTTGAAGCCCATATCCGCCAGACGCTTAATCGCGCTGATATCCGCTTCGCCCCACGCCACGCCTGCGGCCTGGGCATCGCGGCTGCGGTGGTAAACCACCTGCTGGATGCCCGCTTCGCGCCATTCCTGCGCCTGCTCCCAGGTCCAGAAGCCGGTCAGCTCAATCTGCACGTCGCCGTTAAACTCTTTTGCCACGTCCAGCGCGCCTTTGGCGGTGTTGATATCCGCACAGCAGATCACGGTGACCCAGTCGGCGTTGGCTTCAAAGCACATGCGGGAAAGGATTTTGCCTGCGTCGGCAATTTTGGCATCCGCCAGCACGATTTTGTGCGGATAGAGCGCCTTCAGGTCGCGAACGGCGCGCACGCCTTCGCCCACGCACAGAATGGTCCCCACTTCGATGATATCCACCTCTTCCGCAATCAGGCGGGTGGTTTCGTAAGCGTGAGACAGCGTCTGGTTATCCAGCGCAACTTGCAACATTGGTAATGACATGTTCAATTCCTCTTAAACGGCCGCCGCAGTGGCGTTATCAATTAAATCCAGCACGTCCTGCGCGGTGCGGCAGGCGCGTAAACGGTCAAAGTTGGCTTCGTCATCAAACAGATTGACGATCTGCATAATGCCGACCTCCTGGTGGGTGTTGGCATCAACGGCCGCCATGGTGATGAGAATATCGACCGGGTCGTTATCTTCGTGGTTAAACACCAGCGGCGTTTTCAGCGTCACCAGCGCGAAGCCGGTTTTCTTGACGCCCTCTTCCGGGCGGCCGTGCGGCATTGCCAGGCCCGGCGCAATCACAAAGTAGGGGCCGTGCTGCGCCACGCCATCGAGAATGGCCTGGTAATAGCGCGGCTCGACAACGTCCGCCTTAACCAGCAGATCCACACTCAGCTTCACCGCTTCCTGCCAGGTGCTGGCGTCGGCCTGTAAAAGGATGGAGTTATTCTCTGCCAGCGAATCACGTAGTTTCATGTGGCGTCCTTACTTCACGTCTTGTGGGAAGTGTTCTTTGATCACTTCCAGCAGTTTTGGCCCGAAATCCGCAGGCGACAGCATGTTGCGTACGCCTACCACATATTTGTTGCCCGACACGCTAATCTCACCGGCAATGTGAGTTGAAGCGATGATGATGTCCGCGCCGTTCAGTTCACTTTTGTATTCACCCACTGCGCAGCTGTTCACCGTGTGGTCGATGTTTGACTGGGTTAAAAACTGGTCCACTTTCATCTTCATGATCATGGAACTACCTTGCCCATTGCCACACACAGCCAGGATACGTACGGTCATAATCGATACTCCTTAGTGAGCAGAAACTTCTGCTGTTTGTTTTTCCGCATCTTCTTCTGCTCGCAGCGAACGGCCAGCGAAGAACATATAAGCCAGAGCAATCAGGATGATGACGGCCATAAAGACCAGCCCGACGGAGGCAAAGCCCTGCATCATCGGCGGTGCCAGAATTGACCAGTCCGCCATACCCATCCAGGCGCTCATACCGGTGAGCTTGACCGCCCACACGCAACCGAAGATTTCCACCATGCCCATCACCAGGCAGATCTTGAGCGCCGCGCGCCAGCCGCCGAAGTGGTTAGCAAACACGCCGATGGTGGCGTTGGAGAAGAACATCGGGATAAAGCCAGGAATAATCAGGATTGAGGAACCGCAACCCACCAGAATGCCCACCGCAATCAGCTGGCCGATGGTGCCCCACATAAAGCCCCAGACGACGGCGTTTGGCGCAAAGCTATAGATAGCCGCACAGTCAATCGCCAGTACCGCACCAGGGATCAGGCGCTGAGAGATACCGTTGAAGGCTTCCGACAGTTCGGCGACGAACATACGCACGCCCTGAGTGATGATGAAAATCGCCACCGCGAAGGAGAAGCCGGTCTGCAGGATATAGACCGTCCAGTGAGTTTTCCCTGCCATCGCCTGCACCACGTCAATACCGAAGGAGAGCAGAATGGCGCCGAAGAAGATGGTCATCACAATCGCGGTCGAAACGATGTTGTCATGGAAGATATTGAGCCAGCCCGGCAGCTTAAGGTCTTCAACGCTCTCTTCTTTTTTGCCCAGGTACGGCGCAACTTTATAAGCAAGCCAGGCGGCAAACTGCTGCTGGTGACCGATGGAGAAGCCGCAGCCGTCAGTCACTATCTGCGTTGGCTTGTACATCATGTTGGAGGTGATACCCCAGTAGAGCGAGACCAGCACGGCGGTGCAGATGATTGTGGTCCACATGGGGTAGCCGAAGATATAGAGAGAAACCGCGATCAGCCCCGCCTGCTGGAACATAATGTGCCCGGTGAGCATGATGGTGCGAATACCGGTAATGCGGCGCAGCAGAACATAGATAATGTTCAGCGCCAGCGCGAGCAGAACCGCATATCCCACCCAGCTATAGGCATCGCCCATGCGATCGATGGTCGCCATCATTGAGGCGTAGGTATCAGAGATAGCCCCGTTAATGCCGTACACTTCCGACATTTTGGCTACAACTGGCTTAAACGTGCTGGTCAGAATGCCTGACCCCGCCTGTAACAGCATGAAACCGATAATGGTTTTGATGGTGCCTTTAATAATCACGCTGACGCTTTTGCGCAGCAGGATGTACCCCAGGCACGTCACGATACCCAGCAACAGCGGGGCGTTGGTCATTACCTGATTAAAGAAAACGGTAAAGACGTTGTAGAGGATCTCCATAACTCTCTCCAGAAATGAGAACACAAGGGGCAATCCCTGTGCGGTTGGTGTCATCACTCTATTAATCACAAATAATCACCACAAGATTGCATTTGATTATTTGTGACGCATCACGCAATTTATTTCCATGCTGTTAGTAATGATTTTCACTACCGTACTGCGAAAATAAATTAATCCTTATAATTCATTAGATTAATGTTTAATATGCGATACTCTAACAAGTAAATAGCGGAGAGTCCGTGAAGTCGCGCAGATAAAATTCCTCATTTTTACCATTGCAAAGCGCGTTAAATGGTGCCAGCATTAATCACAACAAATCACCATGTGATTACTTTTGATTAAACCCAGGAGTCAAAACGATGAGTAAAGTGAAAACCATCACCCGTGAATCATGGATTCTGAGCACATTCCCGGAGTGGGGTAGCTGGCTGAACGAAGAGATCGAGCAGGAACAGGTTGCTCCTGGCACGTTTGCAATGTGGTGGCTGGGCTGCACCGGTATCTGGCTGAAATCAGAAGGCGGCGCCAATATCTGCGTTGATTTCTGGTGCGGCACCGGCAAGCAGAGCCACGGTAATCCGCTGATGAAAAAAGGCCACCAGATGCAGCGTATGGCCGGCGTTGAAAAACTGCAGCCGAACCTGCGCACCACGCCGTTTGTGCTTGATCCGTTTGCCATTCGTCAGATCGACGCTGTGCTTTCTACCCACGATCATAACGATCATATTGACGTGAACGTGGCGGCAGCGGTAATGCAAAACTGCGCGGACGACGTACCCTTTATCGGGCCGCAAACCTGCGTAGATCTCTGGATTGGCTGGGGCGTGCCGAAAGAGCGCTGCATCGTAATGAAGCCTGGCGACGTGGTGAAAATCAAAGACATTGAAATCCACGCCCTGGATGCCTTTGACCGTACCGCACTGATTACCCTGCCGGCCGACCAGAAAGCTGCGGGCGTACTGCCGGACGGCATGGACGAGCGCGCGGTGAACTACCTGTTCAAGACGCCGGGCGGCTCCCTGTACCACAGCGGTGACTCCCACTACTCCAACTATTACGCGAAGCACGGCAACGAACATCAGATTGACGTAGCGCTGGGCTCGTACGGCGAAAACCCGCGCGGTATTACGGATAAAATGACCAGCGCCGACATGCTGCGTATGGCGGAAGCGCTGAATACCAAAGTGGTTATTCCGTTCCACCACGATATCTGGTCAAACTTCCAGGCCGATCCGCAGGAAATCCGCGTGCTGTGGGAGATGAAAAAAGACCGCCTGAAGTATGGCTTTAAGCCGTTTATCTGGCAGGTCGGCGGCAAGTTCACCTGGCCTCTGGACAAAGACAATCTCGAATATCACTACCCACGCGGTTTCGATGATTGCTTCACCATTGAGCCCGATCTTCCGTTCAAGTCCTTCCTCTGATTATGAGGCCACATCGCCAGACCCTGAGTCTGGCGATTTCATATTTATTTTAGTAATTTCACGCTATTTCAAATATCATCTTTTCAAATCAATTCTTATCGGAATAGCTCATGACGGAAGCGCAACGGCATCAAATTTTACTGGAACTCCTGGCGCAAACAGGGTTTATCACCGTCGAGAAAGTGATCGAACGTTTAGGCATCTCCCCCGCTACCGCGCGGCGGGACATCAACAAGCTGGATGAGAGCGGCAAGCTGAAAAAAGTCCGCAACGGCGCGGAAGCCATCAGCCAGCAGCGTCCACGCTGGTCGCCGATGAATATCCATCAGGCGCAGAATCACGATGAAAAGGTACGGATTGCCAGAGCGGCATCGCAGTTGGTGAACCCCGGTGAGAGCGTCGTCATCAACTGCGGCTCCACGGCGTTTTTGCTGGGTCGCGAGATGTGCGGCAAGCCGGTGCAAATCATCACCAACTATTTGCCGCTGGCTAACTACCTGATCGATCAGGAACATGAGAGCGTGGTGATCATGGGCGGCCAGTACAATAAAAGCCAGTCCATCACGCTCAGCCCACAGGACAGCGAAAACAGTCTCTACGCCGGGCACTGGATGTTTACCAGCGGCAAAGGCCTGACCGCTGACGGTTTGTATAAAACCGATATGCTGACCGCAATGGCGGAACAAAACATGCTTAACGTTGTGGGCAAGCTCGTAGTGCTGGTCGACAGCAGCAAAGTCGGTGAACGCGCAGGCATGCTGTTCAGCCGCGCAGAACAGATCGACATGGTGATCACCGGCAAAGGGGCGAACCCCGAGATCCTCCAGAAGCTGGAAGATCAGGGCGTCAAAGTCCTGCGCGTTTAAAGGTGCTGGCGGAAAAATGCCACCGTGGCGTCCAGCGCCGTTGGCGTGATGCGGTGGCGGACGCCCGATTCCCACAAACAGGTCAGATTAGCGTCCAGTCCTTCATTCTTTAACGCCTGTTGCAGGCGGAAGGTTCCGTCCGGCGGCACCACATCATCCGCATCACCGTGCCACAGCAGCAGCGGGCGATCGGCAAGGCGCGGCAATGCCCGGGTCACTTCCCACTCTGCCAGCATCGCCGCAATTTGCGTTAAATCCTGAGGGGGGAAAAGCGTCTTCGCCAGCGAGGTAAAATAGCCCGAGCCCATCAGACAGGCGACAGACATCACGTCAGGATGATGCGTCATAATCCCCAGCGCCGTCATACCGCCCATCGACGCCCCGGCCACCGCCAGCCGATTATCGGCCACCAGCCCTGCCTCATAAAGCGCATCGCGCAGCCCGGCAAACTCGGTCAGGCTGCCGTGCAGAATGTGCCAGAACTGCCCAAGCCGCGCATGTCCATCGCCCGTGAAGCGCGCCCCGTGGTCAGGGGCATCCGGCATCACCACGCGAAAACCCGCCTGCGCCAGCGCCACCGCAAAATAGCTGTAAACCAGTTTAGATGAGGTAAACCCATGATAAAAAACCACAACCGGCAGCGGTTTATCACGTTTTCCTGCCGGCACGGCATGTAAAATTTCATGTTCACCGAGATGGCGTATTTCAATTTCAATCATTGTCGACCCTGTACGAATGAATGATTCATAATGTTGAGAACTGGGTTACGGTTTGACGCTATTTTCATTCGAAAATAGCGTACCAGATAACACTTCGGGAACATTCCCCCAAAACTAAATTCGCAGACAACTACACTATGGCTAACAGGAAACGAGATATGGTTATGCACAGGTTTGCTGCTTTATTGCTGGTGTTTCTGCTCAGCGGCTGTAGCGCACTGCAGGGTACACCGCAACCCGCTCCCCCGGTTGCCGATCATCCGCAGGAGATTCGTCGTAATCAGACGGAAGGATTACAGCGAATGGGCACCGTCTCCGCGCTGGTTCGCGGTTCGCCGGATGACGCAGAAGACGCAATAAAGGCACAAGCCGTCGCCGCCAAAGCAGATTATTACGTCATTATTATGATCGACGAAACCATCATAACGGGACAGTGGTATTCACAAGCCATTTTGTACCGAAAATAATGGTTTACCTTTGAACGACATTTACACTGCTTTGCGTCCATAGACATTTTCCTGTCCACAATAAACTCCATGCCAGCGACAAGGAATGGGAGTTTATTCGCGAAGGATTGCCCGGCGGATACCGGAAATATGTGAAATGGAGCTGACGATGAAACGAACTCTTGCTTTGACCTCTCTGTTGCTCTCAGCAGGCCTTGTGAGCACCACCGCGCAGTCAGCAGAATTCGCCAGTGCGGATTGCGTAACGGGTCTGAATGAAATAGGCCATATCTCCGTCAATAACATTTCGGGGAGCCCGCAAGACGTTGAACGTATCGTGGCATTAAAGGCCGATGAACAGGGCGCGTCATGGTATCGCATCATCCAGATGCAGGAAGATAACCATATCGATCACTGGCGGGTACAGGCCATTCTCTACGTATAAGTCCTTCCTGATAAAAGCCACTTATTTTTAGTGGCTTTTCGTTTTTGCAAATTTTTTATCTATTTTAAAACCACTCAAAAACAATAAAATAACATTTTGTTACATTAATTCAGTAAACGTAATCTCCGCTCTGCCGTTGAAGAACCATACCTTTTCAATGATGAGCAATTTATGATCAATTTTTTCCGCCGTGCGGGCCTTGGAACAAAGCTGTCGCTGCTGACGGGCGTCAGTGTCGCCACGCTGTTTCTGCTTTTCACTTTCCTGCTCAGCCAAAAAGCCAGCCAGCAGCTTGAAGCCCTCGCGGTAGAAGATCTGCATAATCAGTCCACCGGTATGGTCGACATGGTGCAGATGTTTAATACCAGCCTGAGCGAGGAAGTCGAAAGCTATACCAGACTGTTTACGACATTTCTGCCTCAGCCGTTTAGCGTCGATACTAATCAGACCCGGACCATTAACGGGCTCACCGTTCCCCTGCTGAAAGGGGGCGACGCTGAACTCCATGAAAACACGACATTTTCTGATGACTTTCTGAGTCGTACAGGAGCAATCTCCACGCTGTTTGTTCGCAGCGGTAACGACTTCATTCGCGTTGCCACTTCCCTGCGCAAAGAGAACGGCGATCGCGCCATGGGAACCGTTCTGGACGCGAGCAGCCCGGCGTTTGCCGCCGTCAGCAAAGGTGAAGTCTACCGCGGCCTGGCGCTCCTGTTTGGCAAACGCTACATCACCCAGTACCAGCCCGTTAAGGATAGTGAAGGCCAGGTCATTGGGATCATCTTCGTTGGGGTGGATATCACTCACTCCTGGAACGTCATGCGCGAGAAAATCCTTAACCGCCGCCTGGGCGAGAGCGGGCACTTCTTTGTGCTGGACCGCAGCAACGGCAAAACGCGCGGTCAGTATCTGTTCCATGCCAGCGAAGAGGGAAAACAGCCGAAGTGGGATAGCGCCACCCAACAGCAGCTGCTGAGCGATTCCTCAGGTACGCTGGAACGCGTAAGCGACGACGGCCGCACGCTGAAAATGGCCTATACGCCGCTGCCCGGCTGGAACTGGACCATCGTCGGTGAAGTGGATAAATCAGTCCTGCTCGCGAGCGTTAACGCCATGCGCGACCGTTTCCTACTGGCCGGCGTAGCGTTGTCAGTCCTCTTCGCGGGCCTGTTTGTAGTGCTTATTCGCCGGATGCTGACCCGTCCGCTGCGTAACGTGATTGACCTGGCCCGCCAGTATGCCGCTGGCGATTTGCGCTCCAGCCTGCCCGTCACTCGTCAGGATGAGGTTGGCCAGCTGGTCGATGCCATCAACGGTATTGGCGATGGGCTACAAAAAATTGTCCTGCAGGTCCGTGAAGCCGCGGGCGAGATACATCTGGGTACCAATGCGCTGGCCTCCGATACCGGAGACATCTCCGAGCAGATCAACAAGCAGGCCAGCAGCGTGGAAGAAACCTCCGCCAGCATGGAGCAACTGGCCGCGACCGTGCAGCAAAATGCCGCCAACATGGAGCAAACGCAGCAGCTGGTAGGTGAAACCTCACGCGCGGTTCATCAGGGTGGTGAAACGGTAACCCATGCGGTTGCCACGATGGACGACATTCGCGAAGCATCAAAACGCATCGAAGACATCACGCGCGTAATCGAGTCCATCGCGTTCCAGACCAATATTCTGGCGCTGAATGCGGCGGTTGAAGCAGCACGCGCAGGGGAGCACGGAAAAGGGTTTGCGGTGGTCGCGCAGGAAGTTCGCGCCCTGGCAGGACGCAGCGCTAACGCGGTGAAGGAGATTGAACAGCTGATTGGCGATACGCTACGGAAAGTGGGCGAAGGCCACGCGCTGTCTGAACAGACGCGTCTGGCGATGGATTCCATCATCGTTCATATCGACAACATCAGCCAGCTGGTCACGGAGATTAACCATGCGTCACGCGAGCAGTCCGCGGGGATCGGCCAGGTCAATCTTGCGATGACCCACATTGGCGAAGCGTCGCATATCAACGCCGATCGCATCTCACGCAGCGAGCAAACCGCACGCACGCTGCGCGAGAAAGGGTCACACCTTACCCAACTGGTCAGCCTGTTCCAGCTTAAACGCTAGCCAACCCTGCCCGTGGCGCGCAGCAGCAGATCGCTTTGCACCTGCTCGCTCATCAGCGTACCGCCACGGGTATCCAGCATCATGCGGCACCACGCCTGCGCCACGGGCGGCGATGCGTGCCGCAGCATCTGGCTTCCGGCGCCCAGCAAAAAGAGCTGCCGCGCGATCTCCCTCCCCTGTGCCTCCTGCGGTTTACGCAGCTTTTGCTGAAGCTGCCGCCAGCTGCGGTCAAAGTGTCGGTCCTGTCCTTTCACCTGGGCAAACTCATCGGCAAGCAGGTCGTGGATCCCTGGCTGCTTCGCCAGCACGCGCAGCACGTCCAGGCACATGATATTTCCCGATCCTTCCCAGATGCTGTTCACCGGCATCTCGCGATACAGGCGCGGAAGTTCACTCTCCTCGCAATACCCTACGCCGCCCAACACCTCCATCGCCTCCGCGACAAACGGAATGCCCGCTTTGCACACGCTAAATTTTGCAGCCGGGGTAAAAAGCCTTGCCCAGGCGGCCTCCTGCGGATCGGTACGGTTATCCCACGCCCTGGCCAGGCGGAACAACAGCGCCGTTTGCCCCTCCAGCACCAGCGCCATGCGGCTTAACGCTTCGCGCATTAACGGCTGATCGATAAGGTTTTTGCCGAAGGTCTGACGCTGATGGGCATGGTACAGCGCCACGGATAACGCCCGGCGCATTAGCCCGTGGCTGCCCAGGGCGCAGTCAAAGCGCGTCAGACCGCCCATTTTGAGGATCTGCCGTACCCCTTCGCCCTCTTCCCCCAGCAGCCAGCCGGAAGCGTCGAGGAACTCCGCCTCACTGCTGGCGTTGGAGCGGTTGCCAAGCTTCTCTTTCAGACGCTCAAGGCGCACGGCGTTGCGCTGTCCGTCGGGCAAGAAACGCGGAACAAAAAAGCAGGAAAGGCCGCCTTTCGCCTGGGCCAGCACCAGATGCGCATCGCTTTGTGGTACGGAGAAAAACCATTTATGCCCCACCAGCCGGTAGCTGCCGTCGCTGCATTTTTCCGCTCTGGTGGTGTTGCTGAGCACGTCCGAGCCGCCCTGCTTTTCCGTCATCCCCATGCCGATCAGCAGGCCGCGCTTTTGCCCACCCGGCGCGAGATGGGGATCGTAGCGATCGCTCATCAGCGGCGTTAACCAGCCATGAAACGGTTTGGGCAGCGACTGCTGCAACAGCGGCGTGGCGGCAAAGGTCATGGTCACCGGGCATAACGTCCCCGCTTCTACCTGAGCATGGAGCACGAAGCGCGCGGCCCTGGCGATAAAAGAGCCTTTTCGCGCCTCCTCTTCCCATGCCAGATTATGTACCCGGTTGGCGCAGAGCCCCTGCATCAGCAGGTGCCACGCGGGGTGAAAGCGAACGTCATCCAGCCGCTCTCCGGTGGCGTCGTAGCGTAATAGCTCCGGTGGATTCACGTTCGCGAGCCTGCCCAGCTCCAGCGATTCCGCCGTACCCAACTGCTGACCAATGCTGGCGAGGAGTTCTATATCCCACTCGGCCCCTTCACGCGCCACCGCATCACGCAGGGCGCAGTCTGAAAGGAAAAGGTTGCTGTTAGAGAGTGGGGCAGGTTGATTAAAAACGGTATGGGTCTGCCAGTGCATGCTGTCTCCCTCCTTCAGTGGCAATGAAGGTAAGTATGGACAGACCGCGTGCACGCTGCATGGGAGTGAGGTCACACGGTGGTGATCCCGCTGATATCATTCGTGAAATAGCTCACAGAACATAAGAATAAACTATTTCATTACCCAGCTTATGTTGAATAATTTATTCTTAACCCGTCTTTGTGAGGATCGTTATGCAACAGGATGCGCACAAGCGTGCATTAATTGCAGGCTCCATTGGTAACTTCATCGAGTGGTATGAGTTTGCGGTCTACGGTTTTCTGGCGACCGTGATTGCGAAGAACTTCTTCCAGCTTGAGGGAGAGGCGGGACTGACCAGTCTGATCCTCACCTGGGCCTCGTTTGCCATCGCCTTCTTCTTCCGTCCGCTGGGTGCGGTGATATTTGGCCGTATTGGCGACAGGATTGGGCGAAAACCGACGCTGATTATTGTGCTGGTGCTGATGACGCTCGCCACCACGGCCATCGGCATCGTGCCCGTCTACGCCAGTATCGGCATTGCTGCGCCGTTAATCATTACGCTGCTGCGCATCCTGCAGGGGCTGTTCGCGGGCGGCGAGTACGGTGGTGCGGTCTCGCTGATGACCGAGTTCGCCCCGCGCGGCAAGCGCGGCCTGTACGGCGCGTGGCAGTCCTTTACCGTAGCGCTCGGGCTGTTAGCGGGCGCTGGTATTGTCGCGCTGCTCTCTGCCGTTCTTACCCCTGAAGACCTGCATGACTGGGGCTGGCGCATTCCGTTCTTCCTTGCCCTGCCGATGGGTGCGGTCGCGCTATGGCTGCGGGTGAGTATGGAAGAGACGCCGAGCTTTGTGCAGCAGCAGGAAAAACCGGCTGCTGCTCAGGCCAGCACTTCCGCCACGCTCAAAACCATCCTGATGGGCATTGGGCGCGTGATGGTCTGGTCCGCGGCGGGATATACCTATCTGGTAATTATGCCAACCTACCTGCAGTCAGCGCTGCACACCGGCTTTAACCAGGCGCTGCTGATCGCGGTGATTTCAAATATTGGCTTTGCGCTGACGATTATCCCGGCCGGGATCCTGAGCGACAGGATTGGCCGCCGCACGGTGATGATTATCGCTACCGCGCTGCTGCTGATCCTCGCCCTGCCGCTGCTGAAAATTCTTCAGGCGGAGTCGAGCACGCTGGCGGTGAAGGCTGGTGTGGTACTCATTGCGGGCGGTCTGGTGGGCATGCTGGCGGGGCCGGGCCCGGCAATGCTATCTGAGATGTTCCCGACTCGCGTGCGCTATACGGGGCTGGGGCTGGCCTACTCTTTGTCGAACGCAATTTTCTCGGGATGTGCAGGGCTAATCATTACCGGGCTGATTAAGCAGACGGGCAACCTGGATATTCCGGCGTATTACGTGATGGCGACGGCGGTAGTGAGTATTTTCGCGCTGATGACGCTGAGGAAGGATGACCATTTGCGGTCGCTAGAAGAGTGAGTTTGTCACCGTCTGGTGCCTCACCCCGGCCCTCTCCCACGGGGAGAGGGAGAAAACACAAAAGGCCGTCCTGTGGACGGCCTTGCTGTTTATGCTCCCCGCTGGCGCACCGCTTCAAACAGGCAGATGCCCGTCGCAACGGAAACGTTCAGAGACGACACGCTGCCCGCCATCGGGATACTAATCAGCTCGTCGCAGTGTTCGCGGGTCAGACGACGCATGCCTTCGCCTTCCGCTCCCATAACCAGCGCCAGACGGCCGGTCATTTTGCTCTGGTACAGAGTATGATCCGCTTCACCGGCGGTACCGACGATCCAGATGTTCTCTTCCTGCAGCATACGCATGGTGCGCGCCAGGTTGGTCACGCGGATCAGCGGAACGTTTTCCGCCGCGCCGCAGGCCACTTTCTTCGCAGTCGCGTTCAGCTGCGCGGAGCGATCTTTCGGCACGATCACCGCGTGCACGCCCGCCGCATCGGCGCTGCGCAGGCACGCGCCGAGGTTATGCGGATCGGTTACGCCATCGAGGATCAGGAAGAACGGGTTATCCAGCCCGGCAATCAAATCCGGCAGATCATTTTCCTGATACTGACGGCCAGGCTTCACGCGGGCAATGATTCCCTGGTGAACCGCGCCTTCGCTTTTCTCATCCAGGAACTGGCGGTTAGCCAGCTGGATCACCACGCCCTGCGCTTCCAGCGCGTGGATCAGCGGCATCAGACGCTTATCTTCACGCCCTTTCAGAATAAAGACTTCCTGAAAACGCTCCGGTGCGCGCTCGAGAAGGGCCTGCACCGCGTGGATGCCGTAAATCATTTCACTCATTGATGGTTCTCGTAATAAGTATTTCCCCTCTCCCGGTTGGGGAGAGGGTCAGGGTGAGGGGAGAATTACTCCGCCTGCTTTTTCTTGGCCGCGCGCTTCGCTTTGGTGGCGGCAGCAATTTTCTGCGTTTTCGCGGAAGGCTTTTTAGCTGAACGGGCTTCTTTCTTCGCCGCCTTCGGCTTCTGTTTCTTCTCGCCGCGGAACGCGCTGTCCGGCTCGAAGTTTACCTTTTTGCCTGCCTGGCGACGTTTACCGCTCGCTTTACCGTTGCCGCCCTTTTTCGCCCTTTCACGCTCGGTTTTACCGACGTTACGCGGCGCGCGCTCGCTGGAGATCAGGCTGAAGTCGATTTTACGGTCGTCCATATTCACGGCTTCAACCTTCACTTCCACACGGTCGCCCAGACGATAGGTCTGGCCGCCAGATTCGCCAATCAGGCGCTGGCCGACCTGGTCGAAGCGGTAGTAGTCGTTATCCAGGCTGGAGACGTGCACCAGGCCGTCGATGAACAGCTCATCCAGACGAACGAAGAAACCAAAGCCGGTAACGCTGGCAATCACGCCTTTAAAGACGTTGCCCACCTGGTCCAGCATAAAGTCACACTTCAGCCAGTCCGCAACGTCACGCGTGGCTTCATCAGCACGGCGTTCGGTCATGGAACAGTGCTGGCCCAGCTGCAGCATCTCTTCCATCGAATAGTGATACCCGCCGGTTTCGGTGGTGTTCCCTTTATGACCCTGCTCCTGCGCCAGCAGATACTTGATCGCACGGTGCAGGGACAGGTCAGGATAGCGGCGGATCGGCGAGGTAAAGTGCGCGTAAGACTGCAGCGCCAGGCCGAAGTGCCCCCGGTTTTCCGGATCGTAAATAGCCTGCTTCATAGAGCGCAGCAGCATCGTCTGCAGCATTTCTGCGTCAGGACGGTCGCCAATGGACTCCAGCAGCTCGGCGTAATCACGCGGCTCTGGCTTGTTACCGCCAGGCAGCTCCAGACCCAGTTCAGCCAGCACGGAGCGGAACGCGGTGATGGCTTCCGTCGACGGCTTATCGTGGATACGGAACAGCGCAGGCTCTTTGGCTTTCTCAACAAATCTCGCCGCCGAGATGTTCGCCAGAATCATACACTCTTCGATCAGCTTGTGCGCATCGTTACGCTGGGTCTGCTCGATACGCTCAATGCGGCGTTCCGCATTGAAGATAAACTTCGCTTCTTCGCTCTCAAAGGAGATCCCGCCGCGCTCTTCGCGCGCCTGATCCAGCGTTTTGTAGAGGTTATGCAGCTCTTCGATGTGCTTAACCAGCGGCGCGTACTGCTCGCGAAGATCCTGGTCGCCCTGCAGCATATGCCAGACCTTGGTATAGGTCAGACGCGCGTGCGAGCTCATCACCGCTTCGTAGAATTTGTAGCCCGTTAAGCGCCCTTTGGTGGAGATAGTCATCTCGCAAACCATACATAGGCGGTCAACCTGCGGGTTCAGGGAACACAGGCCGTTTGAGAGCACTTCCGGCAGCATCGGTACAACCTGAGACGGGAAGTAGACCGACGTACCGCGGCTGCGCGCTTCGTTATCCAGCGGCGTGTGCGGACGAACGTAGTAGCTTACGTCAGCAATCGCCACCCACAGACGCCAGCCGCCGCCGCGTTTTTTCTCGCAGTAGACGGCGTCATCGAAGTCGCGGGCATCTTCACCATCAATGGTGACCAGCGGCAGGGAGCGCAGATCCACACGGCCCGCTTTGGACTCTTCCGGCACTTCTTCACGCAGGTTTTCAATCTGCTCCTCGACCGCTTTCGGCCAGACGTACGGGATCTCATGCGTGCGCAGCGCCATATCGACGGCCATGCCGGTGCCCATGTTATCGCCCAGCACTTCGACGATTTTCCCGACCGCTTTGGTGCGACGGGTTGGGCGCTGGGTAAGTTCCACCACCACCACAAAGCCCATGCGCGCGCCCATCACCTCTTCAGGTGGGATCAGAATATCGAAGCTCAGACGGCTGTCGTCCGGCACAACAAAACCCACGCCCGCATCGGTAAAGTAGCGGCCCACAATCTGGCTGGTTTTCGGCACCAGCACGCGAACCACGCGCGCCTCGCGGCGGCCTTTACGGTCGGCACCCAGCGGCTGCGCCAGGATCTGGTCGCCGTGGATACACATTTTCATCTGTTCGGATGAGAGATACAGATCGTCTTTACGGCCTTCCACTCGCAGGAAGCCAAAGCCGTCACGGTGACCAATCACGGTGCCTTTCAGCAGGTCGAGGCGTTCAGGCAGCGCGTAGCACTGGCGGCGGGTAAAGACCAACTGCCCGTCGCGCTCCATGGCGCGCAGGCGGCGGCGAAGGGCTTCAATTTGCTCTTCACCTTCAATATTTAATTCAACGGCAAGTTCTTCACGATTGGCGGGTTTTTCGCGTTTTGTTAAGTGTTCAATGATGAACTCGCGGCTGGGAATAGGATTCGCGTATTTTTCGGCTTCGCGTTCCTGGAAAGGATCTTGTGACATGTCGGTTCCTCCGTTGTCAGCTCCGGTGGAAATTTTCTTCATTCCACCAGCAATAATTTATAAAGCGGTTGATTCTCTTCAACCAAATCGGCCAGCGTGTAGTTATCCAGTTCCTTGAGAAAACTTTGCACGGCCTTAGAAAGCGCCTGTTTCAGGCGGCAAGCGGGCGTAATGTGGCAGAACTCGCTGCTGCAGTTCACCAGAGACAAGGGCTCCAGCTCGCGTACCACATCCCCGATACGAATACTCTGTGCCGGTTTACCAAGACGGATCCCTCCATTCTTCCCGCGGACGGCAGCAACGTATCCGGCACGGCTAAGTTGATTGATTATTTTGACCATATGATTACGGGATACACCGTATACCTCTGTCACTTCAGAGATACTGGTCATCTTCCCTTCGGGTAACGACGCCATGTAAATCAGCGCGCGTAAGCCGTAATCGGTGAAACTTGTTAACTGCACATCAACCTCAGGAAAAAGGGAAAACGCGGTCAAACCGCTGAGATATTCATTAATGATGATAAACCAGCCAGATAGTTAGGGGCTAATTTATTTGACAGACGGGGCGAAAAAGCGGAGATCCAGGAGCGGTCGCCGGTTGGCGCTACGCTTATCCGGCCTGCGGGTCTCCCCGCAGGCCAGCAGTCACGAAGATTATGCGTCGAACGGGTCGCGCAGAATCATCGTTTCAGTACGATCCGGGCCGGTAGAAATAATATCGATCGGCACTTCGGTCAGTTCTTCGATGCGCTTGATGTAATCCAGCGCTGCCTGCGGCAGGCCGCTACGCTCTTTCACACCGAAGGTGGTCTCAGACCAGCCCGGCATGGTTTCGTAGATTGGCTCGATGCCTTCCCAGTCGTCAGCGGCCAGCGGAGTGGTGGTCACTTCACGGCCATCTGGCATACGGTAGCCTACGCAGATTTTCACTTCTTTGAGGCCGTCCAACACGTCCAGCTTGGTCAGGCAGAAGCCAGACAAGGAGTTGATCTGCACTGCACGACGCACTGCAACCGCATCCAGCCAGCCGGTACGACGACGACGACCGGTAGTCGCGCCAAACTCGTTACCCTGCTTGCACAGGAACTCGCCGGTTTCATCAAACAGTTCGGTCGGGAATGGACCCGCACCCACGCGAGTGGAGTACGCTTTGATGATACCCAGAACGTAATCCACATAACGTGGACCCAGGCCGGAGCCGGTCGCCACGCCACCCGCGGTGGTGTTAGAGGAGGTTACGTACGGGTAGGTACCGTGGTCGATGTCAAGCAGCGTACCCTGCGCACCTTCGAACATGACGAAATCGCCACGCTTGCGCGCCTGGTCCAGCAGATCGGATACATCAACAACCATACCGGTCAGAATGTCTGCAATCGCCATGACGTCATCCAGCACTTTCTGGTAGTCAACAGCGTCAGCTTTGTAGAAGTTCACCAGCTGGAAGTTGTGATATTCCATCACTTCTTTCAGTTTTTCAGCGAAGGTCGCTTTGTCGAAGAGGTCGCCCACGCGCAGACCGCGACGTGCAACTTTATCTTCGTAAGCCGGGCCGATACCACGACCGGTGGTGCCGATTGCTTTCGCGCCGCGCGCTTTTTCACGTGCTACGTCCAGCGCCACGTGATAGTCCAGGATCAGCGGGCAGGCTTCGGAGAGCAGCAGACGCTCACGAACAGGGATACCACGGTCTTCCAGACCTTTCATCTCTTTCATCAGCGCAGCAGGAGAAAGCACAACGCCGTTACCGATGATGCTGGTGACGTTATCGCGAAGAATGCCTGATGGAATAAGATGGAGGACGGTTTTTTCACCGTTGATTACGAGAGTATGGCCTGCGTTGTGACCGCCCTGGTAGCGTACAACATATTTAGCCCGTTCAGTCAGAAGATCAACAATCTTCCCTTTACCTTCGTCACCCCATTGGGTGCCCAGTACGACGACGTTGTTACCCATTTTTTTCAAAATCACCGTTTGCTTAAAAATGGATTCTACCATCGCTTTTTCAGATATACAGCACTTTTTGACCCTAAAATATGCCAATTGCGGCTAGTTTTTGATCAGCCAATCGTTTTCCTCAACATGTAGTAGATAACGATACCGGCAACCACAAGACCGCCGCCGAAACGACGCAAGATATTATCCGGCAGCTGGCTCATGGTCGCGATCATACGACGCCATGCGCGCGGATAGAGCATCGGACCGAGGCCTTCCAGCACCAGAACCAGGGCCAGCGCAAGCCAGATCGTTGAATTCATTTTTCATCCTTATAAAAGAAAACCACCGCTCCGTTGGGAGCGGTGGTTTGAATACTCAAACGAGCTGAGTTTATCGCGTTGCGTTGGTCGGCGTCTTCATATAACGGAAGAAATCGCTGTCCGGGCTGAGCACCATCACATCCTGGTTGCTCTTGAAGCTATTCTCGTACGCGCGCAGGCTACGGATAAAGGCGTAGAAGTCTGGATCCTGGCTGAAGGCATCGGCGAACAGCTTCGCGGCTTCCGCATCGCCTTCACCGCGCAGGATACGGCCCTGACGCTCAGATTCCGCCAGCGTCTTGGTCACTTCATAGTCCGCTGCCGCACGCAGTTTTTCGGCCTCTTCCTGGCCCTGTGAACGGTGACGACGGGCTACCGCTTCACGCTCGGCGCGCATACGGTTGTAGATCGCCTCGGACACTTCAGCTGGCAGGTTGATCTGCTTGATACGCACGTCAACCACTTCGATACCCAGCGCTGCCATACTGTTCGGGTTGATCACCGGAACTTTACCGTTGGTTTCAGCCTGAACGCGTTCAGCGGCTTTAGCAATCGCGTCATCCGCTGCTGGCGTTTCCACTTCGTCTTCCGTGCCCGCAGTACCGGAGTTCAGCGCATCGCGTACTTCCAGCGTCAGACGACCACGGGAGTCGGTCACGATGTCTTTCACATCCAGACGACCAATCTCAGAACGCAGACGGTCAGAGAACTTACGTTTCAGCAGCACTTCCGCCTGAGAAACGTCACCACCGCCCGTTGCCAGGAAGTAGCGGCTGAAATCGCTGATGCGCCATTTGATATAAGAATCAACGATCAGGTCTTTCTTCTCTTTGGTCACGAAACGGTCAGCCTGGTTATCCATGGTCTGGATACGCGCATCCAGCGTTTTCACTGACTGAATAAACGGCACCTTGAAGTGCAGACCCGGCTCGTAAATCACCGGACGTTTGTCACTGTCACGCACGACGCTGCTGAACTGGAATTTGATCCCACGCTCGCCCTCTTTCACCACAAAGATCGAGGTATACAGCACGACCAGTACGATGACGACGATCGCAATAACTGACTTACGCATCCTTATTCCCCCTGACGCTGGTAGTCGTTACGCTGCGCGTTAGCACGGCGTTGGTCCATAATGTCACCATCGTTCGAAGAAGGCGTTGTGTTCGCGCTGGAGCTGCCTGATGAGGCTGGCGGCAGACGCAGCAGGTTGTTCGCTCCGCTGGTGTCTTTCGCTGCCGGCGCAGAACCGCCTTTCAGCATCTGATCCAGCGGCAGAACCATCAGGTTTCCACCTTTGCTGTCGTTAACCAACACTTTGCGGGTGTGGCTCAGCACTTTTTCCATGGTCTCGATATACAGACGCTCGCGGGTAATTTCCGGCGCGGCTTTGTATTCCGGCAGGATGCGCGCAAAACGAGCCACTTCACCCTGAGCTTCCAGGATGGTCTGGGTCTTATACGCACGCGCCTCTTCCAGAATACGCTGCGCCTGACCGTTAGCACGCGGCTGCACTTCGTTGGTGTACGCCTCTGCTTCGCGGATGTACTGCTGTTCGTTTTCACGGGCGGCAATCGCATCATCAAACGCGGCCTTCACCTCTTCCGGCGGACGCGCAGCCTGGAAGTTGACGTCCAGCAGGGTGATACCCATGTTGTACGGACGAATCGTCTCCTCCAGCTCGCGCTGGGTATCGCTACGAATAACGGTACGACCTTCGGTCAGGATGCGGTCCATCGTGTATTTGCCGATTACACCACGCAGGGCGCTGTCGGTCGCCTGACGCAGACTGTCATCGGCGCTGGTCACGCTAAACAGATAACGCTCAGGATCGGTCACGCGGTACTGCACGTTCATCTCGACGCGCACCACGTTTTCGTCAGAGGTCAGCATCACGCCGGAGGCGGCCAGTTCACGGACGGACTCCACGTTGACTGCAGTAACGTCGTCAATGAAGGTCGGTTTCCAGTTCAGGCCCGGCTCAACCAGATGGCTGAACTTACCGAAACGGGTGACCACGCCGCGTTCTGCTTCTTTAATGGTGTAGAACCCGCTGGCTGCCCAGACGATCACCAGCCCGGCAGCAACGATGCCCACCAGGCGGCCACCTAATTGCGGGCGAGGTCCCTGGCTGGAACTGCCACCCGAGCCTGAACCTTTTCCTCCGCCAAGGCCACCAAGCTTTTTGCTCAGCTTGCGGAAGATATCATCCAGATCCGGCGGCCCCTGCTCGCGACCACCTTTGTTGCCATTTCCCCCAGAGTTGCCGCCTTGATTATTGCTGCTTCCCCACGGGTCGCGGTCTTGTCCGTTATTACCGGGCTGATTCCACGCCATGTATATGCTCCATATTTGTTATGCAAGGGCGAATTTTTCAGGCTTCCCCTTTCTGATCAGACGATATAGTCCGCCAGCGCAGGTTCTTGTTTACAGAGGCGACGCCAGTCAACGATCGGCATACGCACCTGCATCCCCACGCTGCCGTCATCCTCCATCCACTCTTTTTCTATCGCCTGAAGCTGATAAAACCGGCTGCGCAGCCTGCCTTCCTGTGGCGGCAGTCGCAGCGTGTGCTGAGCTACCTCACCGGAAAGACGTTCTGTCAAAGCCTGGAAAAGCAGTGGCACACCAATACCGGCCTGAGCAGAAAGCCAGACCCGAATCGGTTTGTTCTCTTCATCTCGGTCGATACGCGGTTCGAAATCCTCCAGCATATCGATCTTATTCATCACCAACAGCGTGGGAATTTCGTGGGCGTCAATTTCTTCCAGCACCACGTTCACCGCGTCGATGTTCTCCTGCACGCGTACGTCAGCCGCATCAATCACGTGCAGCAGCAGGGTCGCCTGACGCGTCTCCTGCAACGTCGCCTTAAACGCCGCCACCAGATCGTGCGGCAGATGGCGGATAAACCCTACGGTATCCGCCAGCACTGTTTCACCCACGTCTGCAACGTCAATGCGGCGCAGCGTCGGGTCCAGGGTCGCAAACAGCTGGTCTGCGGCATACACCTGGGCCTCGGTTATCTGGTTAAACAGGGTGGATTTACCGGCGTTGGTATAGCCCACCAGCGACACCGTTGGGATGTCGGCTTTGGTTCGCGCCCGACGCCCCTGTTCACGCTGTTTCTCTACACGTTCCAGACGTGAGAGGATCTGGGTAATACGGCCACGCAGCAAACGGCGGTCGGTTTCGAGCTGGGTTTCACCCGGACCGCGCAAACCAATCCCGCCTTTTTGTCTTTCAAGGTGGGTCCAGCCACGCACCAGACGCGTCGCCAGATGGCGCAACTGCGCCAGCTCAACCTGCAGTTTCCCCTCGTGGGTTCGTGCACGCTGAGCAAAAATATCTAAAATCAATCCCGTGCGATCGATAACACGGCATTCGCAGAGAGCTTCCAGGTTGCGCTCCTGGGCTGGAGACAGCGCATGATCAAACAACACGACTGACGCGCCGGTTGCTTTTACGGCATCCGCAATTTCTACTGCTTTACCTTCACCAACAAAATACTTTGGGTGCGGCGCTTTACGGCTACCGGTAATCACCTGCATTGCTTCGACACCGGCGGAAGAGACCAGAGATTCAAACTCCTGGAGGTCTTCCATATCTTTGTCTTGCGAAAAATAGATGTGTACCAGCACCGCCTGCTCACCGGCATCATAACGGTCAAACAAGCGTAAACCTCTCTAAAAAGATCAGCGGGGAACGCAGGATCCCTGGCTCCCCGTGTGGATAACAGCTGAAACCTTATTCGGTCTCGTCGCTGTCCTGCGCTGGCGTTGAAGAACCCTGCGCGTTGCTGCCGTGATGGTAGTTACTGCCTGTGCCGCCGCCAGCGTTATTGCTGTGATGAGAGACCGGACGGGACGGAACAACAGTAGAGATAGCGTGCTTGTAGACCATCTGGCTGACCGTGTTTTTCAACAGGATCACGAACTGATCGAAAGACTCAATCTGACCTTGCAGCTTAATACCATTCACCAAATAAATAGAAACTGGAACACGTTCCCGACGCAATGCGTTCAGGAACGGATCTTGTAAAGATTGCCCCTTAGCCATTCTATCTTTTCCTTATATGCTTGTTTTGTACTTAGAACCTTGCGATTCTGAAAAATTGCGCACGATACGTCTCAATTGTACACATTCAGTGGGCGATATCACCAACAACCTCAATCACCTCGTTTAACGCCTGTTGCGGTTTTTCACTGTCTAACCAGTGAACTCCCTCCCAACCGCGCAACCAGGTGATCTGGCGCTTCGCTAACTGTCTCGTGGCGCAAACACCTCGATAAACCATTTCATCGTATGAAATCTCACCTTCAAGATACGACCACATCTGGCGGTATCCCACACAACGAACGGAAGGCATATCCGTATGCAAATCTCCACGGGCAAATAGCGCCCGCACTTCTGCTTCAAAATCTGAAGCCAACATCTGATGAAAACGCTGCTCAATTCGTTGATGGAGCAGTTCACGGCTCGCCGGGGCGATGGCGAACTGATGCACCTGATACGGCAGAGCGTCTCCTGACGTTTGCGTCAGTTCCGTTAAAGTTTTACCCGAAATGAAAAAAACTTCCAGTGCCCGGGAAAGCCTTTGCGGATCATTTGGATGGATCCGCGCTGCCGCAACCGGGTCAACCTCCGCCAGTTGCTTATGCAATACGTCCCATCCCTGCTCTGCAGCCTGCTGCTCAATCTTTGCTCTCACCTCAGGGTCCGCGGAAGGTAAAGGAGACAACCCTTCAAGCAGCGCCTTGAAGTAGAGCATGGTTCCGCCAACCAACAGCGGTATACGCCCCGCGGCGGTGATCTCGGCCATCTCGGCTAAGGCATCCCGGCGGAAATCCGCTGCGGAGTAAGCCTCTGCCGGGTCGAGAATATCCAGCAAACGGTGCGGTGCCGCACGCAGTTCATCTGCGCCGGGCTTCGCCGTGCCGATGTCCATCCCTCGATAGATGAGGGCGGAATCAACGCTAATCAACTCTACAGGCAAAACTTTACGTAACTCAATGGCTAACGCCGTTTTGCCCGAGGCCGTTGGGCCCATTAAAAAAATTGCCTTTGGCAGGCTCGCCTTACTTACGTCAGTCATGTTTCAGGGCGGTCATCGCCGTTTTTAAATCAACAGGTTGTAATAACCCACCCGGCGGCGCTTTCACCAGCTGTGGGCAGAGGCGTTCCACCTCCGCAAGCACGGTAATCGCCTGCGCCATACTCCACGGTGAATGTTCGCTGGCCAGATGGCGGGCGATCCACTGCGCGGTGTTGGCAGCCTCAAACGATGTCTGCTGCGCCAGGTAGCCTATCAGTTCAGGAATCAAGTTTTGTAAATTTTGTTGGCGTAAGGGTAAAGGCACTGCGCGAATTGTCACATGTTGTGGTTCGAGCACAATTTCAATGCCCATTTGCGCCAGCTGGGCCTCTGCATGCTGCAATACCCTTGTTTCTTCAGGGGATATTTTCAGGCGAACCGGGATTAACAGCGGCTGCGCACAGGCCACATTATCCCCCGGCGTCAGCTGCGCCTGCTTGAGCCAGCGTTCGGCAACCGGCAGCGCCAGAAGCAGCAGTTTGCCGTCGCGCTCAAGCAGCGCCATATCCGGTGCGATAATCGTGAGCACCCGGCCAAAACTCTGGCTATGGCCTTCAAGGGAAGGTGTCGCCACCGAAACGTGCTCTTTGCGCTCGACTGCCGGCGTTTCCAGCAGTTTACGGTACAGCGCCCCCTGCTGCTTTTGATAGCCGGGCTGAGCGTTCGGGTAGTTCGCGCCCGTCGGACGCGGTGCGACCCCTGCTGAGGAGAAACGCGGGGCGTCCGGTTCACGCGCGACGGCAGGCTCCGCAAAATGGTTGCGACCTGCAGCGACACGGTTTTCCGGAATGGGGCGCGGTGCGGAGTCTTCTTTTTCCAGCGGCAGTGTGGGTTCAAGCTGCTGTTGCAGTACGCTCAGCACGCCCTGGTAGATAAAATCATGTACCAGACGCGACTGATGGAACCGCACCTCATGCTTGGCAGGATGGACGTTGACATCCACCTGATGCGGGTCGATCTCCAGATAAAGTACAAAGGCAGGTTGCTGATCTGCCCCGAGCTTATCTTCGCAGGCCTGGCGAATGGCGTGGTTAATGAGGCGGTCGCGCATCATACGGCCGTTAACGTAGCAATACTGAATTTCAGAGAACGCCGCGCTGCTGGCATGCGGATCGGCCACCCAGCCACGTAAAGCCAGATCGCCGTGCTGCCACTCGATAGCCAGCGCCTGTTCCAGGAACGGCGTCCCGCAGATAGCCCCTAAACGTCGCTCTTTCTGCCCACCTTCAGCCACCGCGCGGTACTGGCGCATTACCTTGCCGTTATGGCTGAGGTTGATGGTGACGTCGAAACGGGCGAGCGCAATTCGGCGGATGATCTCGTCGATATGGCCGAACTCGGTTTTTTCGGTACGCATAAACTTACGGCGGGCGGGAGTGTTGTAGAACAGATCCAGAACTTCCAGCGTGGTACCGACAGGGTGCGCCGCGGGTTTGACCGTCACGTCCATATCCCGCCCTTCAGCGTAGGCCTGCCAGGCTTCCTGCTGTTCAGCGGTGCGGGAGGTCAGCGTTAAACGAGACACCGAACTGATACTGGCCAGCGCTTCGCCGCGAAAACCGAGGCTGATAATCGCTTCCAGGTCATCCAGAGAGGCAATTTTACTGGTGGCATGACGCGCCAGCGCCAGCGCCAGCTCCTCTTTTTTGATCCCGCAGCCGTTGTCGCGAATGCGGATAAGCTTCGCGCCGCCGCGTTCAATATCAATATCAATGCGGGTTGCGCCCGCATCGAGGCTGTTTTCCACCAGCTCTTTCACTACCGACGCAGGGCGTTCCACCACCTCACCGGCGGCGATTTGGTTCGCGAGCTGCGGCGGCAGAACCTGAATCGGCATGAATTCTCCTTAATTTGTGGCGGTCAACTCACCCGGCTGCGCGGCGCTGGCCGTCTGGGCTGCCCCGCCCTGCGGCGCGGACTGCAGAGGATGCGCCTCAAAATATTTACGTAAACCGTTGTATATCGCTTCGGCAATTTGCTGCTGGTAGCTGTCGCTGCCCAGCAGGCGCTCTTCGCTGTTATTGCTGATAAAGCCCGTCTCCACCAAAATTGACGGAATATCCGGCGAACGCAGAACGCCCAGGCTCGCATGTTCCGGGCGACGCTTATGCAATGCTCCGATGCCCTGCAGCTGATTCAATACGTTAGTGGCGACATCATACCCGACGCGCTGAGAATGACCGAACTGTAAATCCAGCACCGCCTGGCTTAGATACGGGTCAGACTGGCTGTTAGCCAGCACATCACCCGCGCCGCCTAACAGTTCAGACTGTTTCTCATGCTCTTCCAGCCAGTTTGCCATTTCGCTGTTCGCCCGACGGTTCGACAGGACCCATACCGAGGCGCCCGTCGCGTTACGGTTCGGTGCGGCATCCGCGTGAATGGAGACCAGGAAATTGGCGTTTTGCTTACGCGCCACGTCTGAGCGGCCCATCACAGAGATAAAATAGTCGCCGTCGCGCGTCAGTACGCCTTTAAACATCGGATCGTCGTTTAACAACGTCCGCAGCTTGCGGGCCACTGCAATAGTGACATTTTTCTCTCGCGTGCCGCCCGGGCCAATCGCACCAGGGTCCTGACCACCGTGCCCGGCATCAATGGCGATAATCACTTTATCACCGCTGACCGCACGCCGCGCGCTGGACGCCGGACGCGTTACCGTATTGCTGCTGGTTGCCGCGGTGATGCGATCGTTCTGCGATTTAAACGGATTACGCGCAGGTTCCGATGGGCGCGGCGTATAGACCGGCTCTTCCACGCGTTTCGCGACAACCGGTGGCGGCGGAGGCGGCGGAACATCGGCATTGATGGTGAAGACCACCGTATAGTTCGCCCCGTTTTGCTGCTTCACCGCCTTCGTTTTACCCTTTTCGGTCAGATCGACCACCAGACGCAGCGACTGGCTGTCCTGCGGGGTACCCGAACGGATACTTTTCACCAGGTTGTTACCGCTGAACCGCAGCGGTAACCCCTGGATCACGCCAGTCTGTTTGATATCCAGCGCCACGCTGCGGCTGTCTGGCTGTGAAAACGCATATTCAGGGTCACCCATAAAGCTGAACGTGATCCGGGCCTGGCTTTCGCCGTTTGACACCTGAATATCCGAAAGGCTTGCCGCCCCGGCCTGCGCGCACAGCAGCACCGTCGCAGCCAACACCCAACCTTTAACGCGACTAATCATCCCGTCATCCCTACTCTTAACCGGCGAGACGCGCCAGTAAGGAACACCCTGATGAGGAAACCGCACTGATGCGAGCCTCACGCCCTTGCGCCTGGTAATCTAAGTGAATTTCGACATCCGGGTCAGGTAACACACCCGCACCTTGTTGCGGCCACTCCACCAGGCAGATGGCGTCGTTGGCAAAATAATCACGGATCCCCATAAATTCCAGCTCCTCAGGATCCGCAAGGCGATATAAATCAAAGTGGTACACCATAAGATTGTCGAGGGTGTACGGCTCGACCAGCGTGTAGGTTGGGCTTTTCACATTCCCGTTATGCCCTAACGCCTGCAAAAAACCCCGGCTGAAGGTGGTTTTACCCGCACCTAAATCACCATACAGATAAATGACGGTTGCCCCCTGACAGGCCTGCGCCACGCGCTTGCCGAGATCTAAAGTGGCTTGTTCATCAGGTAAAGGAATCGCTCGATTAGTCATTTTCTACGTCAATCACATCCGGGTTAACAACACGCCGCAGCGTGCAAAAGAGATCGGTGGCCAGCATACCGCGTGTACCCTCTCGCGCAGCAAGCCTGTCAGCTGCCGCGCCGTGGGCCACGCAGCCCGCACAGGCTGCATCATAAAGGGGAAGTTTCTGTCCAAGCAATGCGCCAATGATGCCTGAAAGCACATCGCCCATGCCGCCGCTCGCCATGCCCGCATTTCCGGCATCAATAATGCCCTGCGTCTCGTCACTGGCGACAACGGTTCCTGCCCCTTTCAAAACGGCAACACCTCCGTAACGTTTTACCAGACGCTGAGCAGAAAGTAAGCGATCGCTTTCAATTTCTGCCACGCTGCAGTTAAGCAGGCGCGCGGCTTCGCCGGGGTGTGGCGTCAGAATGCGATTGTGACGCTTATCCGGGTTTATTGCCAGAAGGTTAAGCGCGTCGGCATCCCACAGCATCGGTTTACGAAAATTTTCGACCTTTTGCAGGGCCTGTTTACCCCATGCCTGCTGTCCAAGACCGGGACCAATGACCACCACATCCGCCCATTCGAGGCTTTCTTCAAGCGTCTGGGGCGTAAGCTCATGGACCATCAGTTCCGGTCGAGCTGTAATGATTGGCGTAATGTTCTCGATGCGAGTGAGTACTCGCACTAATCCGGCACCGCTGCGCAGTGCCGCCTCACCGGCCATGCGAACCGCACCTGCCGTACCGCGATCGCCACCAATAATCACCAGCCTGCCGTGGTCGCCCTTATGGGACGTTGGGCGGCGCGGCGGAAGCCACTCTTTTAGCTGCGAGGCATCAAAGCGCGACAGGCGCGTTTCCTGCCCTGCGAGCCAGCTCTCCAGCCCCAGGGCGTTATGGTGCAATACGCCAACCACATCCCGGGCTTTTCCGGTTAACAAGCCCGGCTTCAGAGCGATAAAGGTCACGGTGTGCGCAGCCTGAATAACGGCGCCAGGCGTCGCGCCGGTCTGCGCGATCAGGCCCGACGGAATGTCCAGCGCCACTACCGGCGCGGAGTGCCCGTTAGCGTGTTCAATAAGCGCGGCGATGTTCTCGCGAGGCGCGCTGCGTAGCCCGGTCCCCAGCAGACCATCAACAATCAGATCAACATCTTCCGGCCAGACGATATCAGGGGCATGAATCACGCCGCCTGCATTCAGCCATGCCTCCCGCGCCGCGCCGGCCTCTTCCGGCAGGGGCTTATCACTTTCCAGCGCCAGCAAGGTAATGCGGATACCGGCCGCAACCGCGAGACGCGCAGCAACGTAGCCGTCGCCGCCGTTATTGCCGTGCCCACACAAAATCAGCCAGTGAGTGGATTGCGGGTACGCGCCGCGAGCAACATTAAACGCCGCCTCTCCCGCGCGCTGCATCAGTTCATAAAGGGTAATGCCGAGGCTGTCTGCGGCCTCTTTTTCGGCGCGCCGGAGGTCATCCGCATGCCAGATGGAATGTGGTATACTTGCGGGGTTTTTCTTCACCGTATGGTCCGTCATGTCACAGCCCCTCGATCTCAATGAATTAGCGCAAAAAATAAAACAGTGGGGTGCTGAGCTTGGCTTTCAGAAGGTAGGCATTACCGATACCGACCTCTCTGCCAGCGAGCCAAAACTGCAGGCCTGGCTGGACAAACAATACCACGGCGAAATGGAGTGGATGGCGCGTCACGGCATGATGCGTGCCCGTCCACATGAGCTTTTACCGGGTACATTGCGCGTCATCAGCGTGCGCATGAACTACCTGCCTGCCAACGCGGCCTTTGCGCGCACGCTAAAAAATCCCTCTCTGGGTTACGTCAGCCGGTACGCCCTGGGGCGTGATTACCATAAGCTACTGCGTAACCGTTTAAAAAAACTCGGGGAAACTATTCAGCAGCACTGTGTTTCGCTGAATTTTAGACCCTTTGTCGATTCCGCGCCTATTCTTGAGCGTCCGATCGCCGAAAAAGCCGGGCTTGGCTGGACAGGTAAGCACTCACTTATCCTTAGCCGCGACGCCGGATCGTTCTTCTTCCTCGGTGAACTGCTGATTGATTTACCCCTGCCGGTAGACGGCCCGGTAGAGGAAGGCTGTGGCCGCTGCGTGGCCTGCATGACCATCTGCCCGACTGGCGCCATCGTTGAGCCGTACACTGTTGATGCGCGCCGCTGCATTTCCTATCTCACCATCGAGCTCGAAGGAGCGATCCCGGAAGAGTTTCGACCGCTTATCGGTAACCGCATCTACGGCTGCGACGACTGCCAGCTGATCTGCCCGTGGAACCGCTATTCACAGCTGACGGATGAAGAAGACTTCAGTCCCCGCAAGGCGTTACATGCCCCCCAGTTGATCGAACTGTTCGCCTGGACCGAAGCCTGGTTCCTGAAGGTGACGGAAGGTTCCGCCATTCGGCGTATCGGCCACCTGCGCTGGCTGCGAAACGTGGCCGTCGCGCTGGGCAATGCCCCGTGGGATAAAGCAAATATTCAGGCGCTTGAAAGTCGTAGAGGTGAGCACCCACTTCTTGATGAACACATAGAATGGGCGATTGCGCAGCAAATCGAGAAGCGCAATGCCTGCGTGGTCGAGGTGCAGCTTCCTCAGAAACAGCGGCTGGTGAGGGTGATTGAAAAAGGGCTCACGCGGGATGCGTGATATATTCACAGCCTGTGAATAAAAATAAAAACTCAAGCGCCATCTGGACTTGAGAAGAGGTCAAGTGATCTCGCTAACATTTTGAAATGAAAATTTATCCATTAAATCCAATGGATTGCAAAGATACTATTCACCCTGCTAACTTTCTGTACGGTTTGGGTAAAGCGCGAATTCTGTGGATAACTCTGTTTACAAGAGTATTTCAGATGCAATAGAAAACGTCCCCAGCGTGTCTTTTCGCTGTGGATATTTTAGAGATTAAGAAGAATTTGGAGCGGGAAACGAGACTCGAACTCGCGACCCCGACCTTGGCAAGGTCGTGCTCTACCAACTGAGCTATTCCCGCTTGGGTGGTCCGTGCTTTAGAAGCACTTTCAAATTTTGGAGCGGGAAACGAGACTCGAACTCGCGACCCCGACCTTGGCAAGGTCGTGCTCTACCAACTGAGCTATTCCCGCTTGGGCAGTCCGTGCTTGAGAAGCACTTTTCAAATTTTGGAGCGGGAAACGAGACTCGAACTCGCGACCCCGACCTTGGCAAGGTCGTGCTCTACCAACTGAGCTATTCCCGCAAATCTGTACTGCTTTTGTTGCTGTCGTAACGTGTAATTCTCTGTCGTTACGGGAGGCGCATTATACGAGAAATCCTTTTAGCTGCAACCCCCCTGAAAGTGATTTTTTCGAAATTCAGTTCAAATGCTTATTTAATCGGCAAGCTGAACAATTTAACGACAAAATCCCGGCCACGCAAGGCGCCGGATCTCAAAATCACAGCTTAATAAAGTTTTCGCGGTAGTACGCGAGTTCCGCCACAGACTCGCGGATATCGTCCATCGCCTGGTGCGTTCCTTGCTTTTTGAAGCCATCAAGGATTTCTGGTTTCCAGCGACGCGCCAGCTCTTTCAGGGTACTGACATCCAGATAGCGGTAGTGAAAGTAAGACTCCAGCTCCGGCATATACTTAAACAGGAAACGGCGATCCTGGCCGATGCTGTTCCCGCAGATCGGCGATTTACCCGCCGGCACCCACTGCTTCAGAAATTCGAGCGTCGCCAGTTCCGCCTCGCGGTCACCCAACGTGCTGGCCTTCACGCGCTCCACCAGCCCGCTTCCGGTATGGGTGCGCACGTTCCACTCGTCCATCAGCGCCAGCTGGTCGTCGGACTGATGCACCGCAATCGTTGGCCCTTCGGCCAGGATATTCAGGTTGGCATCGGTGACCAGGGTTGCAATCTCAATAATGCGATCGCGCTCGGGATCCAGCCCGGTCATTTCGAGATCGATCCAAATCAGGTTGTTTTCATCCGCGCTCATGTTATTTTCCACCCTTCTCGCATAACCGGCAGTAGCAGGTTAACTAGTATTAATTAGAGTGTATCATAGAGGTTTTGCCCCTTACGGGCGACCAGGAGCCAGTGCGATTGAGTAAAAATAAACTCTCCAAAGGGCAGCAGCGCCGCGTGAATGCCAATCACCAGCGCCGTCTTAAAACCACTTCGGAGAAGGTCGATTACGACGACAACCTGTTTGGCGAACCAACGGAAGGCGTAGTCATCAGCCGTTTCGGTATGCACGCTGACGTGGAATCCGCCGATGGTGAAATCCACCGCTGCAACATCCGCCGGACCATTCGTTCTCTGGTGACCGGTGACCGCGTCGTATGGCGTCCGGGTAAAGAGGCGGCGGAAGGCGTTACGGTAAAAGGTATCGTTGAAGCGGTTCATGAACGTACGTCCGTGTTAACCCGTCCCGATTTTTACGACGGGGTGAAGCCGATTGCCGCCAACATTAACCAGATTGTTATCGTATCGGCGATTTTGCCTGAACTTTCGCTCAATATTATCGACCGATACCTCGTCGCGTGCGAAACGCTGCAGGTTGAACCGATTATCGTGCTGAACAAAATCGATCTGCTGGATGACGAAGGCATGGCTTTCGTTAATGAGCAGATGGATATCTATCGCAAGATTGGCTATCGCGTCCTGATGGTCTCCAGCCATACTAAAGATGGCCTCAAACCGCTGGAAGAGGCGCTTACCGATCGCATCAGCATTTTTGCGGGCCAGTCCGGCGTAGGCAAATCGAGCCTGTTGAACAATCTGCTCGGCCTCCAGCAGGAGATCCTCACCAACGATGTGTCTGACGTCTCGGGTCTGGGCCAGCACACCACTACCGCCTCGCGTCTGTATCACTTCCCGCACGGCGGCGATGTCATCGACTCCCCGGGCGTGCGTGAATTCGGTTTATGGCATCTTGAGCCGGAACAAATCTTTAATGGATTTGTCGAATTCCATGATTATTTAGGCGCTTGCAAATACCGCGACTGTAAACACGATAACGATCCAGGCTGCGCTATCCGCGAAGCGGTTGAGAAAGGTGAGATTGCGGAGACCCGCTTCGACAATTACCACCGCATTCTTGAGAGCATGGATCAGGTAAAAACGCGTAAAAACTTTTCTGATTCTGACAACTGACAACTAAGCTAAGCATCGCTAAAATCGTCCCCTTTTTTCAGGTTCCGGCGGCTTACCGCCGGATCAGGAACGACAAAACAATGGCCTGGAGGCTACCTTGTTAAACGCATTTAAACTTTCGCTTCAATACATTCTGCCAAAACTGTGGCTCACTCGCCTGGCGGGCTGGGGCGCAAGCAAACGCGCGGGCTGGCTGACCAAACTGGTCATCGACCTTTTCGTGAAGTATTACAAGGTCGACATGAAAGAAGCGCAGAAGCCGGACACCGCCAGCTACCGCACGTTCAACGAGTTTTTCGTGCGCCCGCTGCGCGACGAAGTGCGCCCGCTGAACACCGATCCTAACGTCCTGGTGATGCCAGCAGACGGGGTGATCAGCCAGCTGGGTAACATCGAAGACGACAAAATCCTGCAGGCGAAAGGCCATAACTACAGCCTGGAAGCGCTGCTGGCGGGCAATTACCTGATGGCGGATCTGTTCCGCAACGGCACCTTTGCCACCACCTATCTGTCACCGCGCGACTACCACCGCGTGCATATGCCGTGTAACGGTATCCTGCGTGAGATGATCTACGTGCCGGGCGATCTGTTCTCCGTAAACCACCTGACCGCGCAAAACGTACCGAACCTGTTTGCCCGTAACGAGCGCGTCATCTGCCTGTTCGATACTGAATTCGGCCCTATGGCGCAGATTCTGGTGGGCGCGACCATTGTCGGCAGTATTGAAACCGTCTGGGCTGGCACCATCACCCCACCGCGTGAGGGCGTAATCAAGCGCTGGACGTGGCCTGCTGGTGAAGAGGAAGGCTCTGTCGCCCTGCTGAAAGGTCAGGAGATGGGCCGCTTTAAACTGGGTTCGACCGTCATCAACCTGTTTGCGCCGGGCAAAGTGAAGCTGGCTGAACAGCTTGAAAGCCTGTCGGTCACTAAGCTTGGCCAGCCGCTGGCGGTCTCTACCGAAACCTTCGTGACGCCGGACGCAGAACCTGCTCCGCTGCCGCAAGAAGAGATTGACGCCGAGCACGACGCCAGCCCGCTGGTTGACGACAAAAAAGACGAAGGCTAACAACAGAAGGATCGCTGACGTGCGCCCGATTATCGTTTTACTGATGGCCTGGTGCCTCAGCATGGGGGCGTACGCAGCGACAGCCCCCGACGCCAAACAGATAGCCCAGGAACTGGAGCAGGCGAAAGCGGCTAAACCCGCTCAGCCAGAGACCGTTGAGTCGCTCCAGTCCGCACTGAACGCGCTTGAAGAGCGGAAAGGCTCGCTTGAGCGCGCTCAGCAGTATCAGCAGGTTATCGACAACTTCCCTAAACTCTCGCAAACGCTGCGCGCGCAGCTCGCTAATCTGCGCGATGAGCCGCGCAATGTGCCGGAAGGCATGACCACCGACGCCCTGAATCAGGAAATCCTGCAGGTGAGCAGCCAGCTTCTGGAAAAGAGCCGCCAGGCTCAGCAGGAGCAGGAGCGGGCGCGTGAAATTGCCGACTCCCTCAGTCAGCTTCCGCAGCAGCAAACCGACGCCCGCCGCCAGCTTAACGACGTTGAGCGTCGCGTGGGGACGCAAAGCGGCAATACGCCGCAGGCTCAGGCGCAAAATCTGGGTCTGCAGGCCGAATCAGCTCGTCTGAAGGCCCTTGTGGATGAGCTGGAGCTGGCGCAGCTTTCCGCCAACAACCGCCAGGAGCTGGCGCGGATGCGCTCTGAACTCGCTCAGAAGCAGAGCGAGCAGCTGGATGCGTATCTTCAGGCCCTGCGTAATTTGCTTAACAGCCAGCGTCAGCGCGAAGCCGAGCGTGCGCTTGAAAGCACCGAGCTGCTGGCGGAAAACAGTGCCAATCTGCCAGAAGGTATCGTCGATCAGTTTAAGGTCAACCGCGAGCTTTCTGCCGCCCTGAATCAGCAGGCGCAGCGTATGGATCTGGTTGCCTCCCAGCAGCGCCAGGCGACGAATCAAACCCTGCAGGTGCGCCAGGCGCTCAACACCCTGCGCGAGCAGTCCCAGTGGCTCGGGTCATCAAACCTGCTGGGCGAAGCGTTACGCGCCCAGGTCGCACGCCTGCCGGAAATGCCGAAGCCGCAGCAGCTGGATACCGAGATGGCCCAGCTTCGCGTGCAGCGACTGCACTTTGAAGATCTTCTCAATAAGCAGCCGCAAATTCGCCAGATCCGTCAGGCTGACGGACAACCCCTGACCAGCGAGCAAAACCGTATTCTGGAAGCCCAGCTGCGCACCCAGCGCGAGCTGCTGAACTCCCTGCTGCAGGGCGGGGATACGCTGATTCTGGAACTGACTAAGCTCAAGGTGTCTAACAGCCAACTGGAAGACGCGCTGAAAGAGGTGAACGAGGCGACGCACCGTTATCTCTTCTGGACGTCCGACGTGCGTCCGATGACCTTCTCGTGGCCAATAGAGATCGTTCAGGATCTGCGCCGCCTGATTTCGCTGGACACCTTCAGTCAGCTCGGACAGGCCAGCGTGATGATGCTGACCAGTAAAGAGACGATAATCCCGCTGCTGGGCGCGTTGATTCTGGTGGGCTTCAGCATTTACTCGCGCAGACATTTCACCCGCTTCCTGGAGCGTTCCAGCGCGCGGGTGGGGAAAGTCACTCAGGATCATTTCTGGCTGACGTTGCGCACCGTGTTCTGGTCGATTCTCGTGGCGTCTCCGCTGCCGGTGCTGTGGATGACGCTTGGCTATGGCCTGCGGGAAGCCTGGCCCTATCCGCTCGCGGTCGCCATTGGCGATGGCGTCACCGCTACGGTGCCGCTGCTGTGGGTGGTGATGATTTGCGCCACGTTCGCACGGCCGAATGGCTTGTTCATTGCCCACTTTAGCTGGCCGCGTAACCGCGTGGCGCGCGCCATGCGCTACTACCTGATGAGCATCGGGCTGATTGTGCCGCTGATTATGGCGCTGATCATGTTTGATAATCTCAACGACCGGGAATTTTCAGGCTCGCTGGGCCGCCTCTGCTTTATGCTGATCTGCGGCGCGCTGGCCATCGTGACGCTCAGCCTGAAACGCGCGGGGATACCGCTCTATCTGGATAAATCTGGCAGCGGCGAAAACATGTTCAACCGGCTGCTCTGGAACCTCCTGCTGAGCGCCCCTTTGATTGCGATGCTGGCAGCCGCGGTAGGTTACCTGGCAACCTCGCAGGCACTTCTGGCGCGACTGGAAACGTCGGTGGCGATCTGGTTCCTGCTGCTGGTGGTGTATCACGTGATCCGTCGCGGGATGCTGATCCAGCGCCGTCGTCTGGCCTTCGACCGCGCCAAGCATCGCCGGGCGGAGATCCTCGCTCAGCGTGCCCGGGGTGAGGAAGAGCCAACCCATGTCAACAGCACGGAAGGCACGATGGATGCCGACGAGGTCGAACTGGATCTGGATGCAATCAGTACCCAGTCTCTGCGCCTGGTGCGCTCCCTCCTGATGCTGATTGCCCTTCTGTCGGTGATTTTCCTGTGGTCAGAAATTCATTCCGCGTTTGGCTTCCTGGAGAATATCTCTCTGTGGGACGTGACGTCCACGGTGCAGGGCGTTGAAAGCCTGGAGCCGATCACCTTAGGCGCGGTGCTGATTGCCATTCTGGTGCTGATCATCACCACCCAACTGGTGCGTAACTTCCCGGCACTGCTGGAGCTGGCGCTGCTGCAGCATCTGGATTTAACCCCCGGCACGGGATACGCCATTACGACCATTACGAAATACCTGATACTGCTGTTTGGCGGGATGGTTGGTTTCTCAATGATTGGTATTGAGTGGTCTAAACTGCAGTGGCTGGTAGCGGCGCTGACGTTTGGCCTTGGCTTTGGCATGCAGGAGATTTTCGCTAACTTTGTGTCCGGCCTCATCATCTTGTTTGAAAAGCCGATTCGTATTGGCGATACGGTGACGATCCGCGATCTGACCGGGAGCGTAACGAAGATCAACACCCGTGCCACCACGATCAGCGACTGGGACCGTAAAGAGATCATCGTGCCGAACAAGGCGTTTATTACCGAGCAGTTTATCAACTGGTCGCTGTCGGACTCCGTTACGCGCGTGGTGCTGACGGTACCGGCGCCGTCGGATGCCAACAGCGAAGAGGTCACGCAGATCCTCTACACCGCCGCCGAACGCTGCACGCTGGTGCTCGATAACCCCGTACCGGAAGTGTTCCTGGTCGATTTACAGCAGGGGATCCAGATTTTCGAACTGCGTATTTACGCTGCCGAAATGGGGCACCGTATGCCGCTGCGCCATGAGATCCACCAGCTGATTCTGGCGGGCTTCCGCGAGCACGGTATTGATATGCCGTTCCCACCGTTCCAGATGCGTCTGGAAAGTATGGACGGACGCAAGATGGGTAAAACGCTCACGTCGGCAGCAAGATCGCGCCCGGCGGGCAGTTTGTAATCTTTCTCCCCTCCCTTTCGGGAGGGGGATTTTACCGCTACGCCACTTCCGCGACGTACGCCATTGAACGCCGACGGTAATTCTCATAAATTCCCATCGCCAGCAGCGAGAAGAAGATCGGCCCACCGACCATCCACAGCGAGCTGTTCCAGTCGTTTGCCTCAACCACGGGCTGAATAACGGTAAAGATGTTGGCAAATGCCACGACCAGCACCACCACCGTAGTTGCCAGCAGCGTTGCCGCGCGGGTTTTGAAGATCACAAACGGACGCTCAAGGTCCCGCTTCGCCTTAAAGAACGGGAACGCCAGGGTGAGGAACAGGTACGGCAGCGTCATCGACACGTTCGCCATCAGGGTCAGCTTGTTATAGAACGCAGACGCGGTATCACCGCCAAATGACACCAGCAGAATGAACACGCACACCAGCAGACACTGCATCCACATGGCGTTGGCAGGCATGCCTGCGGTATTCAGCTGCGTCATGCGTGCCGGCCACAGCGCTTTTGGCGTGCCCTGAATGATCGCTTTCAGCGGCGAGTAGATCAGCGTAAAGAACGCGCCGGTATAGGCAAGGAACATCGACAGGCCGGTAATGCGCGCAAACCAGATCCCCATGGTGGCCGATGCTTCCGGCGTCAGGTGCATGGCGTTACCCAACGTCATCCCCAGGCTTTTCATCAGCACGTAGGTGATGTTCCCGAGGTTAGTGGTGTCGTTACTCAACACCTGCTGCCAGCTGGTACTGACGCCCCAGAGGAAAATCGCCAGCGAGTAGCCGATGGAGATGACGATGGCGGCAAAAATAATCCCTTTGGCGAAATTCTTTTCCGGGTTCTCGGTCTTATCGACCAGCCCGCCTACCGCTTCAATACCGCCGTAGGCAAAAATGGCAAACACCACGAAGGAGAGCATGGCCAGCCCTGACTGGTAGCCCGGATTAGGCGATGATACGAAGTTCACCTCCTGCGCGAAGTGCCCGCCGTTCAGGTACAGAATGGCGATACTCGCCAGCAGCAGCACCAGGTTCAGGCACATCACGGAAATACCGCCAACGGCGGTGATACGGGCAATTTTGTTGATGCCTTTTGCCGCTACCAGCGTGACCACCACCATCCAGCACACCGCCAGAATACCGACCACCTGCGTGGAGCTTAGCCCCGCCAGAGACCATATCTGCGTTTTATCCGCCCCGAAAAGAAACGTTGAGAACGGCACCCAGACTTTGGCCGCCGTGCTGACCATCCAGACGACGTAGGAGGAGAACCACATAAACGTGCCGATAAACGCGTAACGCGGGCCGATGCTGTTGTTCATCCACGAGTAGATACCGCCCTCTTCTTTCCGGTAAGCCGAGCCCATCTCCGCCATCATCAGCGCAAACGGGATAAAGAAGAACAGAGCAGAAACGATATAAAACGGCGTCGCGCTGTAGCCCATCAGATAGAAAGCCGACGGGCTATTGGCAAAGCCAAAGACTGACGTAAAAATCATCAGGATGAGCCCGGTGAGGGTCATCTTTTTGAGTGAGTGGGACATATAACCATCCGAAGAGGAATTAAACTGCGCGGATGGTAGCAGATGACCAGACTAATATTGTGGCTATACGAGGCAATTTAAGAAAAAGACCTGTGTACAGAGAAAATGGCAGTTTTTAATGTTGCCGTGCGGAAATGGAAAGGAATATTGCCACAGGTAATGTATGCCGGGTAAGCGCTGCGCCACCCGGCATTTTTTCAGGCGCGATCGACCGTAAAGGCAATCACATCGCCGAGATGCTCGGCGTCCAGCGCCAGCATGACCAGACGGTCAACCCCCAGCGCCACGCCGGAGCAATCCGGCAGGCCCGCTTTTAAGGCTTCCAGCAGGTTAGTATCAATCGGCTGCTGCGGCAGACCGCGCGCGGCGCGCTTGCGGTTATCCTGCTCGAAACGCTGCTGCTGTTCGCGCGCGTCGGTCAGCTCGTGGAAGCCGTTCGCCAGCTCGATGCCTTTGTAATAGACCTCAAAACGCTCTGCCACGCGGTGATCTTCGGTGCTGATCTGCGCCAGAGACGCCTGGCTTGCGGGGAAGTGATAGACAAACGTCGGACGTTCTTTACCAATCTGCGGTTCCACGCCGAAGGTGAACAGCAGCTGCAGCAGCGTGTCGCGATCCTCCTCGGTATCCGCCACGTTGCTCAGATCCAGTTTTGCCGCCACTTCACGCAGCTGAGCTTTGTCCGCCGACAGCGGATCGATTTCCAGATGGCGCTGGAAGGCCTGTTGATAGGAGAGCGTTTCGGCTTCTGAACAGTCCAGCACCTGCTGCAGCAGATCGTCCACCTCGTTCATCAGGCGGTACATATCATAATGCGGGCGGTACCACTCCAGCATGGTGAATTCCGGGTTATGGTGACGCCCCATCTCTTCATTACGGAAGCTGCGGCACAGCTGATACACCGGACCACACCCCGCCGCCAGCAGGCGCTTCATGTGATATTCCGGGCTGGTCATCAGATACAGATTCATGCCCTGAGAGTGGCCAGGGCCAACAAAACGGGTTTCAAACGGGACCAGATGAATATCCGTTACCGTTGCCTGACTCATGCACGGGGTTTCCACCTCCAGGACGCCGCGGTCGGCAAAGAAACGGCGGATCTCCGTCATAATTGCGGCGCGTTTTAACAGATTTGGGATGGATGCGCTCGGCTGCCAGGTGGCCGTTTCGCTCATGAGTTTTTCTCCGATTTCAGACAAGGGCACGAAGTCTACTCGTTAGCAGGGACAGAGACAAATTTTGCGCAGTAAAAAAGCGCATTTCATTTAAGTGGATTATTTCGTGACGCAATTCATCAATCACAATGATAAATCACCGCACAGAACAGCAAAAAAATCGAACACGTCAAATTTCCCTGACGTCTACACGGTTATACTCTTTTACCCATAAAGGAGCAGTGGAAACGCTTTCGCAATCGTCCGCGTGGACGGGTGAACTACCTTTAGTTTGTCGCGTTGCGAAATAACAAAAATCTGGAGGAATGTCGTGCAAACTTTTCAAGCCGATCTTGCCGTAATAGGCGCTGGCGGGGCTGGATTACGTGCTGCGATTGCTGCAGCACAAGCTAATCCTGACGCTAAAATCGCATTGATTTCAAAAGTCTATCCAATGCGCAGCCACACGGTGGCAGCAGAAGGAGGGTCCGCCGCCGTTGCGCAGGATCATGACAGCTTCGAATACCATTTCCACGACACGGTTGCAGGGGGCGACTGGCTTTGCGAACAGGATGTCGTTGACTACTTCGTGCACCATTGTCCAACTGAAATGACCCAGCTTGAACAGTGGGGATGTCCGTGGAGCCGCCGTCCGGACGGCAGCGTCAACGTTCGTCGCTTCGGGGGGATGAAAATCGAACGTACCTGGTTCGCCGCCGATAAGACCGGCTTCCACATGCTGCACACCCTGTTCCAGACCTCTCTTCAGTTCCCACAAATCCAGCGCTTTGATGAACATTTCGTCCTCGACATTCTGGTCGATGACGGTCATGCACGTGGCCTGGTGGCGATGAACATGATGGAAGGCACCCTCGTCCAGATCCGTGCCAATGCGGTGGTGATGGCAACGGGCGGTGCGGGACGCGTCTATCGCTACAACACCAACGGCGGCATCGTCACCGGTGACGGCATGGGCATGGCGCTGAGCCACGGCGTGCCGCTGCGCGATATGGAGTTTGTACAGTATCACCCAACCGGTCTGCCGGGCTCGGGCATTCTGATGACGGAAGGCTGCCGCGGCGAAGGCGGTATCCTGGTCAACAAAAACGGCTACCGCTATCTGCAGGATTACGGCATGGGCCCGGAAACCCCTCTCGGCGAGCCGAAGAACAAATACATGGAACTCGGCCCGCGCGACAAAGTCTCTCAGGCCTTCTGGCACGAGTGGCGCAAGGGCAACACCATCTCCACGCCGCGCGGCGACGTGGTCTATCTCGATCTGCGTCACCTGGGCGAGAAGAAACTGCTGGAGCGTCTGCCGTTCATCTGCGAACTGGCGAAAGCTTACGTCGGCGTCGATCCGGTGAAAGAGCCGATTCCGGTACGCCCAACCGCGCACTACACCATGGGCGGGATTGAAACCGACCAACAGTGTGAAACCCGCATTAAAGGGCTGTTCGCCGTAGGCGAGTGTTCCTCCGTCGGCCTGCACGGCGCCAACCGCCTGGGCTCTAACTCGCTGGCAGAGCTGGTCGTCTTTGGCCGCATGGCGGGCGAGCGTGCGATGGAGCGTGCGGCGACCGCAGGCGAAGCAAACGGCGCAGCGCTGGATGCGCAGGTCACAGACGTTGAAAAACGCCTGAAGGATCTGGTGAACCAGGAAGGTAACGAGAACTGGTCGAAGATCCGCGACGAGATGGGCCTGTCGATGGAAGAAGGCTGCGGTATCTACCGTACGCCGGAACTGATGCAGAAAACCGTCGACAAGCTGGCGGAACTGCAGGAGCGCTTCAAGCGCGTGCGCATCACCGACACCTCCAGCGTCTTCAATACCGACCTGCTCTATACCATTGAGCTGGGCCACGGCCTGAACGTCGCAGAATGTATGGCGCACTCTGCGCTGGCGCGTAAAGAGTCTCGCGGCGCACACCAGCGTCTGGACGAAGGCTGTACCGAACGTGACGACGTCAATTTCCTGAAACACACTCTCGCCTGGCGCGATGCGGATGGCACCACGCGTCTGGATTACAGCGACGTGAAAATCACCACGCTGCCACCGGCTAAACGCGTGTACGGCGCAGAAGCAGAAGCCGCCGAGAAGAAGGAGAAGGCGAATGGCTGAGATGCAAAAACTGAAAGTTGAAGTGGTGCGCTACAACCCGGAAGTGGATACCGCCCCCCACAGCGCTTTCTATGAAGTGCCCTATGACGAGCAAACCTCCCTGCTGGATGCGCTCGGCTATATCAAAGACAACCTGGCGCCGGACCTGAGCTACCGCTGGTCCTGCCGCATGGCGATCTGTGGCTCCTGCGGCATGATGGTCAACAAGGTACCGAAGCTGGCGTGTAAAACCTTCCTGCGCGATTACACTAAGGGCATCAAGGTTGAAGCGCTGGGCAACTTCCCGATCGAGCGCGATCTGGTGGTCGATATGACCCACTTTATCGAAAGTCTGGAAGCGATTAAGCCGTACATCATCGGCAACCCACGCACGCCGGACCAGGGTCCGAACACCCAGACGCCGGCGCAGATGGCGAAATACCATCAGTTCTCTGGCTGCATCAACTGCGGCCTGTGCTACGCCGCCTGTCCACAGTTTGGCCTGAACCCGGAGTTCATCGGCCCGGCCGCCATTACCCTGGCGCACCGCTATAACGAAGACAGCCGCGACCACGGTAAAAAAGAACGTATGGCGCAGCTTAACGGTCAGAACGGCGTCTGGACCTGTACCTTTGTGGGCTACTGCTCCGAAGTCTGTCCAAAGCACGTCGACCCGGCCGCCGCCATTCAACAGGGTAAAGTGGAAAGCTCGAAAGACTTTCTTATCGCTACCCTGAAACCACGCTAAGGAGTGCATAATGACGACTAAACGCAAAGCCTACGTGCGGCCAGTGCCGTCCACCTGGTGGAAAAACCTGCCGTTTTATCGCTTCTATATGCTGCGTGAAGGCACGGCGGTACCGGCGGTCTGGTTCAGCCTTGAGCTGATGTACGGCGTTTTCGCCCTCAAACACGGGCCGGAAACCTGGGCCAGCTTTGTGGGGTTCCTGCAAAACCCAATCATCGTAGTTCTGAACCTGATCGCGCTCGCGGCGGCGCTGCTTCATACCAAAACCTGGTTTGAACTGGCGCCAAAAGCGGCGAATATCATCATAAAAGACGAAAAAATGGGGCCGGAGCCAGTCATTAAAGGGCTGTGGGCAGTGACGATCCTGGTCACTGTGGTCGTTCTGTTTGTCGCACTGTTCTGGTAAGGAGACTACTGTGATCAATCCAAATCCAAAACGTTCAGACGAGCCGGTCTTCTGGGGCCTGTTTGGCGCAGGCGGCATGTGGAGTGCCATCATCGCCCCGGTTATCATCCTGCTGGTCGGCATTATGCTGCCGCTGGGGCTGTTCCCGGGCGATGCGCTGAGCTACGAGCGCGTGCTGGCGTTTGCGAGCAGCTTTATCGGCCGCGTATTCATCTTCCTGATGATCGTCCTGCCATTGTGGTGCGGTCTGCACCGTATTCACCATGCGATGCATGACCTGAAAATCCATGTGCCGAGCGGTAAATGGGTATTCTACGGGCTGGCAACCATCCTGACCGTGGTGACGCTGATTGCGGTTGTCACTATCTGACGCTTCTGGCCCGCCATCCGGCGGGCCTTTTATTTCTTCATCTTTCCCACCAGCCACTGGGCAAATTCACGCATTGCGGACGTTTCAGCCCGCGACTGCAGTCTCGTTAACCAGTAACTGCCCAGATCAATTTGCGTTGTAAACGGCTGCACAATACGCTCGCTGTTCAGCAAATGGGTAAACATATCGACAGGCGCAATGGCAATGCCCATACCTGCCTGCGCGGCTTCCAGCATGGTGACAGACGAATCAAATACCATCACCCGGTGCGTTGGCGAGGGAGGATGCTCGCCTGCCGCCTGCATCCATGCCGACCATTCGTCGCGTCGGTAAGAGCGCAGCAGGGTAAACTTCAGGATGTCGGTCGGAGAGTGGAGCACGGCGGCGATTTCGGGCGAGCAAAGCGGCGCCAGCGGTGCGGGGCACAGGAAGTGTGCCTCGGTGCCGTGCCACGCACCACCGCCGTAGCGGATCGTATAATCAAGCCCTTCAGCCGCCGGATCGACGCGGTTGTTGTGGGTGGAAAGATGGAGATCGATATGCGGATAACAGCGGCGAAAGTCTGCGAGCTGAGAGAATAAAACACCCGTAGCAAAAGTCCCAACCACGCCGATTTTTAGCTTCTCCTGGGCGCGCTGGCTGGCAAAGCGATCCAGCATTCCGGCGATACGATCGAATGAATCATTCAGCACCGGCAGCAGATTTTCCCCCTCCGTGGTCAGCATCAGGCCGCGCGAAACGCGGACAAACAGCTGACAATTCAGATGCTGTTCCAGCGCCTTAACGTGCTGACTGATGGCTGAATGGGTGACATTCAGCTCTATCGCGGCATGCGTAAAACTGAGATGCCGGGCGGCCGCTTCGAAGGCGCGAAGCGAATTAAGCGGGAGATAGCTGCGGGTCATCGTTCCATCCGTTAGAAAAATTAACAGCTCATGCTAAATTTAACCGTTTGTCAGCCATAGTCAAATCCAACAGACTACAGCGGTCTGTCGGGCCCGGACACTCCCTTGACCTGGTATTACGGAAGATAAATGATGATGACAAAATCCCTTTGCTGCGCCCTGCTGCTCAGCACCTCCTGCTCGGTATTAGCTGCCCCGATGTCAGAAAAACAGCTGGCTGACGTGGTGGAACGTACCGTTACGCCGCTGATGAAAGCGCAGGCCATTCCAGGCATGGCGGTGGCCGTGATTTATCAGGGCCAGCCACGCTACTTTACCTTCGGAAAAGCCGACATCGCGGCGAACAAACCCGTCACCCCGCAAACCCTGTTCGAGCTGGGCTCTATAAGTAAAACCTTCACCGGCGTGCTGGGAGGCGATGCCATTGCCCGCGGCGAAATATCGCTGGGCGATCCGGTAACCAAATATTGGCCTGAACTGACAGGCAAGCAGTGGCAGGGAATTCGCATGCTGGATCTGGCAACCTATACAGCAGGAGGTCTGCCGTTACAGGTACCGGATGAGGTCACGGATAACGCCTCCCTGCTGCGCTTCTATCAAAACTGGCAGCCGCAGTGGAAGCCGGGCACCACGCGTCTTTATGCCAACGCCAGCATCGGTTTGTTTGGCGCGCTGGCGATCAAACCTTCCGGCATGAGCTATGAGCAGGCCATGACGACGCGGGTCTTTAAGCCGCTCAAGCTCGACCATACCTGGATTAATGTTCCGAAAGCGGAGGAGGCGCATTACGCCTGGGGATATCGTGACGGTAAAGCGGTCCACGTTTCACCGGGCATGCTGGACGCAGAGGCGTATGGCGTGAAAACCAACGTGCAGGATATGGCAAGCTGGGTGATGGCCAACATGGCCCCTGACGCGCTGCAGGATACGTCCCTGAAGCAAGGCATTACGCTGGCGCAGTCCCGCTACTGGCGCGTGGGTGCTATGTATCAGGGGCTGGGCTGGGAGATGCTCAACTGGCCGGTCGATGTAAAAACCGTTGTCGGAGGCAGCGATAACAAGGTTGCCCTGGCACCGTTGCCCGCGAGAGAAGTGAATCCTCCGGCGCCTCCGGTAAAAGCCTCATGGGTGCATAAAACCGGCTCAACCGGCGGGTTTGGCAGCTACGTGGCATTTATTCCTGAAAAGCAGCTCGGCATTGTGATGCTGGCAAATAAAAGCTATCCGAACCCGGCGCGAGTTGAGGCGGCATACCGTATTCTTGACGCGATGCAGTAAAACATTGCCGGGTAGCGCTAACGCTTACCCGGCGAAACACCCGCACTTTGCTCCGCTTTTTTCCTGCTGTCATCTACACTTAACAAAAAACAGTAAGGAAACTCCTATGCGCATTCTGCCTGTTATCGCCGCGGTGACGGCCGCGTTTTTGGTTGTTGCCTGCAGTTCCCCTACCCCACCGCCTGGCGTCACCGTCGTCACGCCTTTTGATGCACAACGCTTCCTCGGAACATGGTACGAAATCGCACGCCTCGATCACCGGTTTGAGCAAGGCCTGGAGAAGGTCACGGCACATTACAGCCTGATGGATGATGGCGGTATTCAGGTGATCAACCGGGGTTATAATCCCGATCGAGAGATGTGGCAGCAGTCGGTTGGGAAAGCCTACTTCACTGGTGACCCGCGACGGGCCGCGCTCAAAGTCTCTTTCTTCGGCCCGTTTTATGGCGGCTATAACGTAATAGCGCTCGACAGAGAGTACCGTCACGCGCTGGTCTGCGGGCCGGATCGCGACTATCTGTGGATACTTTCCCGCACGCCAACTATTTCGTCAGAAATGAAACAGCAGATGCTGGACGTCGCGACCCGGCAGGGGTTTGATGTATCGAAACTCATCTGGGTAAAACAGCCCCATTAATGGGTGCTGAGCTTCAGTCCAATGATACCGGCCACAATCAGAGCGAGGCTGGCAATGCGCGCCAGGCTCGCTGACTCACCCAGCAGCAAAATGCCGGTAATCGCCGCGCCTACGGCACCGATCCCCGTCCAGACGGCGTAGGCCGTTCCCACCGGCAGGGAACGCATCGCCCACGAGAGCAGAACAATACTCACGATCATCGCAGTAACGGTAATGACGCTGGGCGTCAGGCGGGTAAATCCGTGCGTGTACTTGAGACCAATCGCCCACACCACTTCGAGCAGGCCAGCAATCAAAAGAATAATCCAGGACATATCAGGCTCCTTAACTTAAAAAAAGTTGGGGCCGTCCCCGATGAAGGAAGCGCTTACGGGTCGTCCCGCAAGGCAGATAACACCCCATATTTTGGTTAGTGTGCGATTTTTTTTCAATCAATTTCTGCTGATCGCGTTAAGCCCAGAAATAGCCGCAGTAAGGCGCGGAGTTCAGGCATTTATTACTCATCGGACTTCTCTATGATGATGTGCTTTCTGATGGCAGGAAGCCAAACCACTAGCCGATTGCGAATAAAATATGTTCAAAATTCTTTTGATTGACCGTTGTCACTTCACCCGTACCGGGTTCGAAGCATGGCTCAATCATTCCGGTTTGTTCCCGGGGCACTACGTTGTGACCGGGCTGAACAATCTCTTCCTTGCCAGAGAACACATTCTGCAATGGAAACCCGCGCTGGTTATCGCTGACCTGCATGGTTTCCGCCAGGATATTCACCATTTTCAGCAATTCTCGTCCTTGCTGAACGCCAGCGAAAAGTTACCCTTTATTATGCTGCAATCAGGAGAGGACAGGGACATGACGGCCTGGCTGGAGAACTTCCCGGTCTGGTCTTCGCTGATGAAAAATGCCCGTCTTGAGGAACTCGCGGCGGTTATTAATGACGCGTTAATCTCGGGCGCAAGCACGCACAGACCTACTGTGGCCGCTCCCTTGCTAACCCGACAGGAAGAGAAAGTGCTGACATTGTGGATGGACGGCGCGAGCAATCAAAAAATTGCTGCTCACCTGAGTATCAATGGCAAAACGGTTTATACCTATAAACGAAATATCCGCATGAAACTGCATATGGATACGCGCTTTTCACCCTTTTTATCCTTGCAGGAGTCAGAAAGCTGACGGTACGAAACCCATTCGGTCCCGTACCGTGTGTTCATTACTGCTGAGCTTTCGTTGCCGCACCAGAGATCGCGCTACCGCCTTCAGAAATATCCTGACCGACGCCGCGCGTGGTATTACAGGCCGTTAACACTGAAGAAAGTACCAGGACTGAAAAGATCGCTGCAATTGTCTTCTTAACCATAATATCTTCCTTTTATAGCCAAAGTTGTTTTGTGTATAGCAACTTAAGAATAGACAAGATCCCGTCGGTTGACGGAAAAGGAAGCATTTTTAGGAAAATTAGACGAGCCTAGCTGGCTGCGTGGGAAATGATATGTCCAAGGTCCTGGATATCTTCCCCCATGCCACGCGCGGTGTTACAGCCGGAAAGCAGTACGCTGGAGAGCGCTAACAGAAGCAGAATTTTAACGGTACGTTTCATCATCCCTGCCTGCAAAAATCAGGCGCAGCGGGCGCTGCGCCTCGAATCATGACGTAAATTACTTCACGCGGGATACGTATTCGCCGGAGCGAGTATCCACTTTGATCACTTCACCGATCTGAACGAACAGTGGCACTTTCACCACAGCGCCAGTGGAGAGCGTTGCTGGCTTGCCGCCAGTACCCGCGGTATCACCTTTCAGACCTGGATCGGTTTCAACGATTTCCAGCTCAACAAAGTTTGGTGGGGTAACAGCGATAGGCTGGCCGTTCCACAGGGTCACGATGCACTCAGCCTGATCCAGCAACCACTTCGCGTTATCGCCAATTGCTTTCGCGTCAGCAGACAGCTGCTCGAACGTTTCGTTGTTCATGAAGTGCCAGAACTCACCGTCGTTGTACAGGTAAGTCAGGTTCATATCGACAACATCAGCGCCTTCAGCAGAGTCAGTAGATTTGAAGGTTTTCTCAACACGGGTACCGGTCAGCAGGCGGCGCAGCTTAACGCGTGCGAATGCCTGGCCTTTACCTGGTTTAACGAATTCGCTGGCTTCAACCGCGTACGGTTCGCCGTCCATCATGATTTTAAGACCAGCACGAAAATCGTTGCTATAGTACGTTGCCATAAGGCCCTCTAAATTTGTTAACTGGTAGCTAAGCCACAAAATGGCGCATATTGTAACCCTAAACACCCCGTCCAGAGAAGATTGGTTATCGCAACTTGCCGATGTAATCACCAGTCCTGATGAATTGCTGCGTCTTTTAGACCTCGATCAGCACCCGGAGTTGCTTGCAGGCCGCGAGGCAAAGCGACTTTTCGCCCTGCGCGTTCCCCGCGCGTTTGTTGCGCGCATGGAAAAAGGCAATCCAGACGATCCTTTATTAAAACAGACGCTTACGTCACAGGATGAGTTTATTACAGCGCCGGGATACAGCACCGATCCGCTGGAAGAGCAGAACAGCGTGGTGCCGGGTTTACTGCACAAATATCTCAATCGCGCCCTGCTGCTGGTAAAAGGCGGCTGCGCGGTTAATTGTCGTTATTGCTTCCGTCGGCACTTCCCGTACGCCGAAAACCAGGGAAATAAGCGTAACTGGCAGGTTGCGCTGGACTATATCGCCGCCCATCCAGAGCTGGATGAGATTATTTTTTCCGGCGGTGACCCGCTGATGGCAAAAGATCATGAGCTGGACTGGCTTTTGACGCAGCTTGAAGCCATCCCGCACATCAAACGTCTGCGCATTCACAGCCGTTTACCGATTGTCATTCCGGCACGTATCACTGACGGCCTGGTTGCGCGCCTGGAGCAGTCCCGTCTGCAGGTGCTGCTGGTAAACCATATCAACCACGCGAACGAAATCGACGATGAATTTCGCGCGGCGATGGCGCGTCTGCGTAAGGCGGGCGTCACTCTGCTCAACCAAAGCGTCCTCCTGCGCGGCGTGAACGATAATGCCCGCGTGCTGGCCGAGCTCAGCAACGCCTTGTTTGACGCAGGCGTGATGCCCTATTACCTGCACGTGCTGGATCGCGTGCAGGGTGCGGCACACTTCATGGTGACGGATGAGGAAGCCCGACAGATTATGCGCGAGCTGTTAACGCTGGTTTCAGGGTATATGGTGCCGAAACTGGCACGCGAGATTGGCGGAGAGCCGAGTAAGACGCCGCTGGATTTGCAACTGCGGCAGCGCTAAAAGGCAGGTGGCGCTACGCTTACCTGCCCTACGAGGTGGGGCGCAGCGCCATCAGCAAGTAAACTCAGTTCGGGCACTTATAAACCTGGCCGCTCATCTGGCTGGCCGTCGGCACGAAGCTGGAAAGCATTCCTTGCGTCGGGCTGCTCACGCCGTAAATCACGTTCCCCCCCATAGCTGCAGCCTGGTTACGCAGGGCATTCGCCGCGCCGCGCATAGAGCCGCCTTCTTCACCGTGCTGACCCGACATCCAGTTACTTTGTTCACCGGTGGCCGTGCCTAACAGCTGGCATTCGCTGCCTGGCTTATCTTCCACAAAGCGAACGCCCTGGCCCGCTGCCGACAGTTCATTGCTGGAGCTACAACCCGCCAGCAGCAATGCTGCTCCTACGATCCCTGCACAGACTTTTACGCGCATGTTATTCCTCGTTTTCAATAAGCTGGACAGTAATTGTCCGTGTGTAAATCTTATACCTAAAAGATGACTAAAAGAAAAATCCCCGCGCATTTCTGCGAGCCAGATTCCGTACGCTACTCCTCCGATATCATAAATGAATTCTGATAATGCCCTTTGGGATATCGTGTTTTAGCCCCCGATCGTTTTTAGTGTTGCGACGTACAACTTTTGTACGCGATTAAAACAGGGGGTTTCATGAGTGCATCATCCTCAGGAGAGGAAAAGGTAACATGGGTGGGCTATCTGGCGTTTGTGCTCACCATCGTATTTTTCTCAGGCTTTTTCGCCAAAAGTACCGAATGGTGGCGCGTGCTGGATTTTACTGTCTTAAACGGCAGCTTTGGTCCGGTGAACGGCGCACTAACATTTCGCGGCGAGGGCGGTACGGGGGCGAAAGACGGTTTCTTATTTGCCCTTGAACTGGCGCCTTCGGTCATTTTATCGCTCGGGATCATTGCCGTCACCGAGGGGTTGGGCGGGCTGCGTGCTGCACAACAGCTGATGACGCCCATTTTGCGCCCACTGCTTGGCGTACCGGGCATCTGCTCTCTGGCCCTCATCGCCAACCTGCAAAATACCGATGCCGCAGCAGGGATGACCAAAGAGTTGACCGACGAAGGGGCAATTACCGATCGCGAGCGCGCCATTTTCGCCACCTTCCAGACCAGCGGTAGCGCCATCATTACCAACTATTTTTCTTCCGGTGCCGCACTTTTTACCTTCATTACCGTCCCGGTGATTACACCGCTTGCCGTCATACTGGTGTTTAAATTTGTTGGCGCGAACTTCCTGCGCCTGTGGATCGCCCACATGGAAGATCGTTGTATTCAGGAGGAAAAAAATGATCGCCCAGCCGCGTAAAAATATCATGGACATGTTTATTGATGGCGCCCGCCGAGGCTTTACCATCGCCACCACCAGCCTGCTGCCTAACGTGGTTATGGCGTTTGTCATCATTCAGGCGCTCAAGGTGACCGGCCTGCTGGATATTGTTGGCAATATTTGCGAGCCGATCATGGCGCTGTGGGGGCTTCCGGGCGCGGCGGCAACGGTCCTTCTGGCCTCAGTGATGAGTATGGGCGGCGGCGTGGGGGTCTGCGCCAGCCTGGTGGCTGCCGGCACGCTCAACGGCCACGATGCCACCGTCCTGCTTCCCGCCATCTATCTGATGGGCAATCCGGTACAAAACACGGGCCGCTGCCTGGGTACCGCAGGGGTGAACCCCAAATATTACCCGCACATCATTACTGTCTGCGTCATTAACGCCCTGCTCTCAATGTGGGTAATGCAGCTACTCTTCTGAGGAGATAAAATGGATTTTTCAGTGCTGGAACCCCATCTTTTCCGCAATGTGCACCTTTACGCGCCGGAGGATCGGGGACGTTGCGATCTGCTGGTCGCCGGGGGAAAAATCGTCGCGATTGAAAAAACGGATCGCGCAACAACGCAGCTTAACTGTCCTGAAAGCGATCTCGCCGGGGCGGTGGTTTGCCCGGGCTTTATCGATCAGCACGTGCACCTGATCGGCGGCGGCGGTGAAGCTGGCCCGCACACCCGGACGCCGGAGGTGCGGTTATCCGCGCTTGTGGCGGCGGGCATCACCTCCGTTGTTGGACTGCTGGGTACCGACGGCGTAACCCGCCATCCCGAATCCCTGCTGGCAAAAACGCGGGCGCTTGAGCACGAAGGGATCAGCGCGTGGATGCTGACAGGCGCGTACGGGCTGCCTTCTCCGACGATTACCGGCAGTGTCGAAAAGGATGTGGCACTGATTGATAAAATCATCGGCGTGAAATGCGCGATTTCCGACCATCGCTCCTCCGCACCGACGGATGACCAGCTCGCGAATATGGCCGCCCAGTCGCGCGTCGGCGGGCTGCTGGGTGCCAAAGCGGGCATATCCGTGTTTCACCTCGGCAACAGCCCGAAGCTGCTGGAGCCGCTGTATAACATCCTCGATAACGCCGACATTCCCCGCACGAAGCTGCTGCCAACCCACGTTAACCGCGACCAGACGCTGTTCCTCGCCGCGCTGAACTATGCCCGCGAAGGGGGTTATATCGACATTACCACCAGCATCCGAGAACCCATTGATGCCGCCACCGCCATCGTGACGGCCCGTGAAGCGCAGGTGCCGTTTAACCGGCTTACGCTCAGCTCGGACGGTAACGGCAGCCAGCCGATTTTTGATGCAAACGGCAATCTGGTGGGCATTGGCGTAGCGGGCTTCGAGTCCCTGCCCGAAACCCTACAGCAGCTGGTCAGCCGGTATCACCTGCCGCTGGAGGAGGCGCTTCTGCCGTTTACGCGTAACGTGGCGGAGTTTCTCGGGCTGGAGCATAAGGGGCGGATCGCGCCCGGATGCGATGCCGATTTCCTGGTGCTGACGGATGACCTGAAGATCCGCGAGGTCTGGGCGAAAGGCCGCCAGATGGTGCGCGAAGGCGTAGCGTGCGTGAAAGGAACATTTGAGTAGCGGCAATAAAAAACCCCGGGCATTTCTGCCCGGGGTTCGTTCTGAGAGGTTCAGAACAACATGATTACATCATGCCGCCCATTCCACCCATGCCGCCCATACCAGCAGCACCTAAGTCAGGCGCGTCGCCTTTTGGCAGGTCGGTCACCATGCACTCGGTAGTGATCATCAGGCCAGCTACAGATGCCGCGTACTGCAGAGCAGAACGGGTCACTTTAGTTGGGTCCAGGATACCGAAGTCGATCATGTTGCCGTATTCTTCAGTTGCAGCGTTGTAACCGTAGTTACCTTCGCCCGCTTTCACGTTGTTTGCAACCACAGACGGCTCTTCACCGGCGTTGGACACGATCTGACGCAGAGGGGCTTCCATTGCGCGCAGCGCAACTTTGATACCCACGTTCTGATCTTCGTTCTGTGCGGTCAGGCCAGCCAGTTTAGCAGCTACACGCACCAGCGCGACACCACCACCAGCAACTACGCCTTCTTCTACCGCAGCACGGGTCGCGTGCAGGGCATCGTCAACGCGTGCTTTCTTCTCTTTCATTTCAACTTCGGTCGCCGCACCGACTTTGATTACCGCAACGCCGCCAGCCAGTTTCGCTACGCGCTCCTGCAGTTTTTCACGGTCGTAATCGGAAGTGGCTTCTTCGATCTGCTTACGGATCTGACCAACCCGGCCCTGAATAGCAGCTTCTTCACCCACACCGTCGATAATGGTGGTGGTGTCTTTGTTGATCACAACGCGTTTTGCCTGGCCCAGGTCTTCCAGGGTCGCTTTTTCCAGCTCCATACCGATCTCTTCAGAGATCACGGTACCGCCGGTCAGGGTAGCGATATCCTGCAGCATCGCTTTACGGCGATCGCCGAAGCCAGGTGCTTTAACCGCAGCCACCTTCACGATGCCGCGCATGGTGTTAACCACCAGAGTCGCCAGCGCTTCGCCTTCAACATCTTCAGCGATGATAACCAGCGGCTTGCCTGCTTTCGCAACGGCTTCCAGCACTGGCAGCATTTCGCGGATGTTGGAGATTTTCTTGTCAGCCAGCAGGATGAACGGGCTTTCCAGCTCAACAGCGCCAGTTTCCGGCTTGTTGATGAAGTATGGGGACAGGTAACCGCGGTCGAACTGCATACCTTCAACCACGTCCAGTTCGTCTTCCAGACCGGTACCGTCTTCTACGGTGATCACGCCTTCTTTACCGACTTTATCCATCGCTTCAGCGATCAATTTACCTACGGTTTCGTCGGAGTTAGCGGAGATGGTACCAACCTGTGCAATGGCTTTAGAGTCAGAGCAAGGTACGGACAGCGCTTTCAGTTCTTCAACAGCGGATGCGACAGCTTTGTCGATACCACGTTTCAGATCCATTGGGTTCATGCCCGCAGCAACGGCTTTCAGACCTTCGGTGATGATTGCCTGCGCCAGAACGGTCGCGGTGGTGGTACCGTCACCCGCAGCGTCGTTCGCTTTGGAGGCAACTTCTTTCACCATCTGCGCGCCCATGTTTTCGAACTTGTCTTCCAGCTCGATTTCACGTGCTACAGAAACACCATCTTTAGTGATGGTTGGCGCGCCGAAGGATTTATCCAGCACTACGTTACGGCCTTTCGGGCCCAGGGTCACTTTAACTGCATCTGCCAGTACGTTTACGCCGCGGAGCATTTTTACACGAGCGTCGTTACCGAATTTTACGTCTTTAGCTGCCATGTTCTTATTTCCTCAAATTCTCGTGCGTAAATTACGCTTCAACAATTGCCAGAATGTCGCTCTCGGACATGATCAACACTTCTTCATTGTCGATCTTCTCGGATTTCACGCCGTAGCCATCGTTGAAAATTACGATGTCACCAACTTTAACGTCCAGCGGCTGCACAGTTCCGTTTTCCAGGATGCGGCCCTTACCGACAGCGATGATTTCGCCACGCGTTGATTTGGCTGCTGCAGAACCGGTCAGAACGATGCCGCCAGCAGACTTGGTTTCAACTTCTTTACGTTTGACGATCACACGATCATGTAACGGACGAATACTCATTGATAGCTCTCCTTTGAGAAAGTCATTATCAGTTATGGATGACGCCGGCCCGCATGCGGTTTTCCGACTAGTGCCCTGAGAGATGGGGATAGCTTTTTACCCCTTCAAGGGGAAATCGAAAAAAAATTTGCGAAAGTGTTACCATCCACTCTCTTTTGATGGCGGCAGGACAGGGTAAATGAGTGGACTCAGGCAGGAGCTGGGGCTGGCGCAGGGCGTTGGCCTGCTTTCAACCTCCTTGTTAGGGACGGGCGTGTTTGCTGTACCGGCACTGGCGGCGCTGGTCGCCGGAAATAATAGCCTTTGGGCATGGCCGGTGCTGATCCTGCTGGTGTTCCCGGTGGCGATTGTGTTTGCCATCCTTGGACGACATTTCCCCAGCGCGGGCGGCGTGGCGCATTTTGTCGGCATGGCGTTTGGTCCGCGTATGGAGCGCGTGACCGGCTGGCTGTTCTTGTCGGTCATACCCGTTGGCCTTCCGGCAGCCCTGCATATCGCCACCGGCTTTGGGCAGGCGCTGTTTGGCTGGCACGACGAACAGCTGCTGCTGGCTGAACTGGGAACGCTGGCGATTGTCTGGTGGGTGGGCTCGCGCGGGGCCAGTTCAAGCGCGAATCTGCAAACGCTGGTTGCCGTGTTGATCGTCGCGCTGATCGTCGCCATCTGGTTTGCGGGTGACATTACCGTGGCGGATATCCCTTTCCCTGCGATAAACGATATCGACCATTCTCAGCTTTTCGCTGCGTTATCCGTCATGTTCTGGTGTTTCGTTGGTCTTGAAGCGTTCGCGCACCTGGCCTCCGAGTTTAAACAGCCCGAGCGTGATTTTCCCCGCGCCCTGATGATTGGCCTGCTGCTGGCGGGCACCGTATATTGGGCCTGTACCGTGCTGGTGCTGCACTTCAACGCGTTCGGCGAAGATAAAGCCGCTGCCGCATCGCTACCGGGTATCGTGGTTGAACTGTTCGGTGTGAAGGCGCTATGGGTGGCCTGCGTGATTGGCTATCTCGCCTGCTTCGCCAGCCTCAATATTTATATCCAGAGCTTCGCCCGTCTGGTGTGGTCGCAGGCACTCTACAAACCGGAGAGCCGTCTTGCACGTTTGTCTAAACGTCGACTCCCGGTTAATGCGCTGAATGCCGTGCTGGGCTGCTGTGTGCTGAGCTCGCTGTGCATTTATATTCTCGACATCAACCTTGATGCGCTGATCGTCTACGCCAACGGCATTTTCATCATGATCTACCTGCTGTGCATGCTGGCGGGTTGTCGTCTGCTGAAAGGGCGCTATAAGGCACTGGCGGTTTTCGGGGGTGTGCTTTGCCTGCTGCTGCTGGCGATGGTGGGATGGAAGAGTGTGTACGCCATCGTCATGCTGGCGGGGCTGTGGGCGTTTTTACCGAAGCGGTAAAATCTGCAGGCCCGGTAAGCGACGCGTCACCGGGCCAAAAAAATCAACGATCGTCTTTATGATCTAAACGATCGCGCTGGTCATCCTTACGCTGATACTCCCCTTCGAAAGTATCGCCTGGCCCTGTACTGAACCCGCCGCCCGGCATGCGGCTAAAGCGCAGATGCGGCAGCAGCTTCATGGTCAGGTGCTTCTGAACCGGCGGCAACAGCAACAGCAGGCCGAGGAAGTCGGTGAAGAACCCCGGCAGGATCAGCAGCAGGCCCGCAATAATCAGCGACACGCTTTTGATCATCTCTTCTGCCGGGCTTTCGCCTGCGGCCATCTTCTGCTGCATTATCAGGAAATTTTTGAAACCCTGGTTACGCACCAGTGACATACCAATCACCGAGGTGAAAATCACCAGAATCAGCGTCAGCAGGACGCCCAGCACGTGGGCAACCTGGATAAAAATTGAAATCTCAATGTAAACATAGAGAAAGAAGGCAATAAACGGTATCCAGCGCACTGGCATCTCCTGTTGGGCAGGTGCCGTCGGGCCCCTGTCTTAATGTGTTCGCGACGCGCGTTTGTATGAGATGGTGACGGTTAGCGAAAATTCAATCGGTTTGCACGGATATTTTTTTTGGAAATATTAAAGCGGTGACCCATTTCACAGATTAATAATTATCATGGAATCGGCTCGATAATAAGTGATCCAGCTTACGGCAATTCGCTATCATCAGCATATGATCTCGAACATCTGGCTGATTGAGGGAATAATCGTCGGCCAGAAAATATTCAAAACCACATAAATACTGTGTGTTTAGTACAATCCATCGGCAGCTTGAAAAGAAGGTTCACATGTTAAACAACATTCGTATCGAAGAAGACTTGTTGGGTACCAGGGAAGTTCCAGCGGATGCCTACTATGGTGTTCACACTCTGAGAGCGATTGAAAACTTCTACATCAGCAACAGCAAAATCAGCGACATCCCTGAGTTTGTCCGTGGCATGGTGATGGTGAAGAAAGCCGCAGCGCTAGCGAACAAAGAGCTGCAAACCATTCCTAAAAGCGCGGCAAATGCGATTATCGCTGCCTGCGATGAAGTGCTGAACAACGGCAAATGTATGGACCAGTTCCCGGTTGACGTCTATCAGGGCGGCGCGGGTACCTCCGTCAACATGAATACGAACGAAGTACTGGCAAACATTGGCCTGGAGCTGATGGGTCACCAGAAAGGTGAATACCAGTACCTGAACCCGAACGACCACGTTAACAAATGCCAGTCCACCAACGACGCCTACCCTACCGGCTTCCGTATCGCGGTGTATGCCTCTGTAGTGAAACTGGTAGATGCTATCAACCAACTGGGTGATGGCTTCCAGCGTAAAGCGGTTGAGTTCCAGGACATCCTGAAAATGGGTCGCACCCAGCTGCAGGACGCGGTGCCAATGACGCTGGGCCAGGAGTTCCACGCGTTTAACGTGCTGCTGAACGAAGAAACTAAAAACCTGCTGCGCACCTCCGAGCTGCTGCTGGAAGTGAACCTGGGCGCAACCGCCATCGGTACGCGTCTGAACACCCCGGATGGCTATCAGCAGCTGGCGGTTCAGAAGCTGGCGGAAGTGTCTAACCTGCCGGTTGTGCCTGCGGAAGACCTGATTGAAGCCACCTCCGACTGCGGTGCCTACGTGATGGTACACAGCGCCCTGAAACGTCTGGCGGTGAAACTGTCCAAAATCTGTAACGACCTGCGCCTGCTCTCTTCCGGTCCGCGCGCTGGCCTGAACGAAATAAACCTGCCAGAACTGCAGGCCGGTTCATCCATCATGCCAGCTAAGGTGAACCCGGTTGTGCCAGAAGTGGTGAACCAGGTGTGCTTCAAAGTCATCGGTAACGATACGACCGTGACCATGGCCTCTGAAGCGGGTCAGTTGCAGCTGAACGTGATGGAGCCGGTAATTGGCCAGGCGATGTTTGAATCTATTCACATCCTGACCAACGCCTGCTACAACCTGCTGGAAAAATGCATTAACGGCATCACGGCGAATAAAGAAGTCTGCGAAGGCTATGTCTATAACTCCATCGGGATCGTCACTTACCTCAACCCGTTCATCGGCCACCACAACGGCGACATCGTTGGTAAGATTTGTGCCGAAACCGGTAAGAGCGTTCGTGAAGTCGTGCTGGAGCGCGGGCTGTTGACCGAAGCTGAGCTGGACGATATCTTCTCGGCCCAGAACCTGATGCACCCGGCATATAAAGCGAAACGATATACCGATGAAAGCGAACAGTAACAGTTCAGGCTAGGCTTCCGAAAGGCACGTCACAAGTGACGTGCCTTTTTTCTTTTTAGGCGTTACCTAAATACAACAATTCAATATCAACTTGTTAATAAGCAAGGCAGGTCTTTATGTTTGGAGCAGAACTCGTCATCGTCCTGTTGGCGATTTATTTGGGCGCGCGGCTCGGGGGTATCGGCATTGGTTTTGCCGGCGGCCTCGGGGTGCTCGTGCTTACCCTTATCTTTCAGATTAAACCCGGCGCAATCCCTTTTGACGTTATTGAAATCATCATGGCGGTTATTGCTGCTATTGCGGCCATGCAGGTCGCAGGCGGTATGGACTACCTGGTGAGCCTGGCGGAGCGCATGCTGCGCCGCCATCCGAAATATATAACCTTCCTCGCCCCGCTGGTGACCTGGTTTATGACCATTCTCGCGGGAACCGGCCACACGGCATTTTCCACGCTGCCGGTGATTACTGAAGTGGCAAAAGAGCAGGGTATTCGCCCGTCTCGTCCGCTCTCTATTGCTGTAGTGGCGTCTCAGATTGCCATTACCGCATCGCCAATCTCTGCCGCCGTAGTCTTCTTCGCGGGTATCCTTGAGCCAATGGGCGTGAGCTACCTGACGCTGCTGGCGATCTGTATTCCGGTTACGCTGATTGCGGTGATGATTACCGCCGTGCTGTGTAACTTCCTCGGCGCCGAGCTGAAAGACGATCCGGTTTACCAGGAGCGTCTGGCAAAAGGTGAAGTGAGCCTGCGCGGTAGCCAGGTCTTCGAACTGAAGCCGCACGCGAAACGCTCCGTGCTGCTGTTCCTGATCGGTATTGTCGCCGTGATGTTCTACGCGACCGCCATCAGCGACACCGTGGGGCTGATTCAGAACCCGGTGCTGCCGCGTAACGAAGCGATTGTGGTGTTCATGCTGACCATTGCGACGCTGATTAGCATCACCTGTAAAATCGACACCAGCGAAGTGCTGAACGCCAGTACCTTTAAATCCGGCATGAGCGCCTGCGTGTGCGTACTGGGCGTGGCGTGGCTCGGTGACACCTTCGTGAAAGCGCATATTAGCGATATCCAGACCGTGGCGGGTGACCTGCTGCACAACTACCCGTGGCTGCTGGCAGTGGTACTGTTCTTTGCCGCGACGCTGCTTTACTCCCAGGCCGCCACCACCAAAGCGTTGATGCCTGCTGCACTGATGTTAGGCGTCACACCGCTGACGGCGATTGCCTCTTTTGCCGCCGTTTCTGCGCTGTTCGTTCTGCCAACCTACCCAACCCTGCTGGCGGCGGTTGAGATGGACGATACCGGCTCAACCCGCATCGGTAAGTACGTGTTTAACCACGCGTTCCTGATCCCGGGTGTCGTGGCGATTACGCTTTGCGTCGTCCTTGGCTTTATCATCGGCGGCATTGTGCTGTAAACGGTTAGCCGTTGTAAAAATAGTTAAAATCGGGCCGCTCTGCGGCCCGTTTCATTAATGACCAATCGCCTTGCGTGATATAGTGAAGACTTTCGTGATGAGGAAGTCGACTTGTGAACACGCCTGATGCTGTTGTTGTACTGTGTACCGCCCCTGATGAAGCCTCTGCCCAGGATCTCGCCGCCAAAGTGCTGGCCGAAAAACTGGCAGCCTGCGTAACGCTGCTGCCCGGCGCGATCTCCCTCTATTACTGGGAAGGCAAGCTGGAGCAGGAGTATGAAGTCCAGATGTTACTTAAAACCAATCTGGCGAATCAGCAGGCGCTCCTTGACTGCCTCAAGTCTCATCATCCTTACCAAACCCCGGAGCTGCTGGTGTTGCCAGTGGTCCACGGCGATAACGACTATCTCTCATGGCTCAACGCTTCTTTACGCTGATCCTGCTGCTGTGCAGCACGTCAGTATTTGCCGGGTTGTTTGACGCACCCAGCCGTTCAAACTTTATTCCTGCCGACCAGGCGTTTGTTTTCGATTTTCAGCAGAACCAGCACGATCTCAATCTGACCTGGCAGGTGAAAGAGGGCTACTATCTCTACCGCAAGCAGGTCAGCATCACGCCTGCAAAGGCTAGCGTCGGCGCGTTGCAGATGCCCGCTGGCGAGTGGCACGAGGACGAGTTCTACGGTAAAAGTGAAATCTATCGCCAGCGCCTGAGCGTGCCCGTTACGGTGAACCAGGCAGATAAAGACGCCACGCTGACGGTGACGTATCAGGGCTGTGCCGATGCGGGCTTCTGCTACCCACCAGAAACGAAGGTCGTTCCGCTTAGTGAAGTTAAAGCGGCTGCCTCCCCTCTCCCCTCAGGGGAGAGGGCCAGGATGAGGGGTGAAGGCGAAGCTGCTTCCGACCTTCCTTTCTCAGCGCTTTGGGCCTTACTGATTGGCATCGGCATTGCCTTTACCCCGTGTGTGCTGCCGATGTATCCGCTTATCTCCGGGATTGTGCTGGGCGGCAAACAGCGTCTTTCTACCGCCCGCGCCCTGCTGCTGGCGTTTATCTACGTGCAGGGTATGGCGCTCACCTACACGGCGCTCGGGCTCGTGGTCGCCGCGGCCGGGCTACAGTTCCAGGCGGCGCTCCAGCACCCTTACGTGCTTATCGGCCTGTCCGTCGTATTTATCCTGCTGGCGCTGTCGATGTTTGGCCTGTTCACGCTGCAGCTGCCCTCTTCGCTGCAAACCCGCTTAACGCTGATGAGCAATCGCCAGCAGGGCGGCTCTGCGGGCGGCGTATTCGCAATGGGTGCCATCGCCGGGTTGATTTGCTCCCCCTGCACCACCGCGCCGCTCAGCGCCATCCTGCTGTACATTGCCCAGAGCGGCAACATGTGGCTCGGCGGCGGTACGCTGTATCTCTATGCGCTCGGTATGGGCCTGCCGCTGATTCTGGTGACGGTATTTGGCAACCGCCTGCTGCCGAAGAGCGGCCCGTGGATGGAGACGGTGAAAACCGCGTTTGGCTTTGTCATTCTGGCGCTCCCGGTGTTCCTGCTGGAGCGTATTATTGGTGACACGTGGGGTCTGCGCCTGTGGGCCATGCTCGGCGTGGCGTTCTTCTCATGGGCGTTTATCGTCAGCCTGGGGGCCAAAAAAGCGTGGATGCGTCTGGTGCAAATTCTCCTGCTCGCCGCCGCGTTGGTGAGTGTGCGTCCGCTTCAGGACTGGGCGTTCGGCTCGCCGGTGGGACAGACGCAGGCACATTTAAACTTTATACACGTTAAGAACGTCGATGAGCTCAACAGCGCGCTGGCGCAGGCAAAAGGCAAACCGGTGATGCTCGATCTCTATGCCGACTGGTGTGTCGCCTGCAAAGAGTTTGAAAAATACACCTTTAGCGATCCTCAGGTGCAAAACGCCCTGAAAGATACGGTGTTGCTCCAGGCAAACGTCACGGCCAACAATGCGCAGGATAAGGCCCTGCTTAAACACCTTACCGTGCTCGGGCTGCCGACCATTCTGTTCTTTAATGAACAAGGGGAAGAGCAGCCAGAACAGCGTGTAACCGGGTTTATGGATGCAACGGCATTCAGCGCGCATTTGCGCAATCGCCAACCGTAAACAACACTTTAGACGGGACTTACCGTTGGGAATAGCGGAGGAGACAACCGTGCAACGCGAAGACGTACTGGGACAAGCCCTGCAACTACTTGAGATTCAAGGGATCGCCTGCACCACGCTTGAGATGGTAGCCGACCGTATCGATTACCCTCTGGATGAGCTAAAGCGCTTCTGGCCGGATAAAGAGGCGCTGCTTTATGATGCCCTACGCTATCTTAGCCAGCAGGTGGATATCTGGCGCAGGCAGCTAATGTTAAATGAAGAGCTGACGGCTGAGCAAAAGCTGCTGGCACGCTACACCGCCCTGACAGAATGCGTCAGCAACAATCGTTATCCGGGCTGCCTGTTTATTGCTGCCTGTACGTTTTACCCCGATCCTGGCCATCCAATACACCAGCTGGCGGATCAGCAAAAACGTGCGGCGCATGACTTCACCCATGAACTGCTGACAACGCTTGAAGTGGATGACCCGGCAATGGTCGCTAAGCAGATGGAGCTCGTACTGGAGGGCTGTTTGAGCCGCATGCTGGTGAACCGTAGCCAGGCAGATGTGGATACGGCGCACCGTCTGGCGGAAGACATTCTGCGCTTTGCCCAGTGTCGTATGGGTGGGGCGTTGACCTAGACCAGCATGCCCGCCCAGGCAGAGATGAGAAGACATAGCGCCATCAGGCGCTGAAACCGCACCATCGCCACGGTGGTGCGAAACACCCGGCTTACTGCCTTCCCCAGCCACGCCCAGCACATCAAACACATCACAGAAATCAGTAAGAACCATAGCGCCATCAGCGCAATATCTCTTAACGGGTGAATGCTCACGGGGGCAAAAAGACTCACTACCGCCAGCGCCATCATCCACGTTTTCGGATTCACCAGCTGCAGCAGCGCTGCGGCTTGCGCCGTGAAACGATGAGGCGCCTTCTCAGCAATATTCGCCGCAGGTGCGCGATACAGCTGCCAGCTCATCCAGGTGAGCCACAGTACGCCTGCCCAGCTCATTGCCTGGCGTATCAGAGGAAACTGGCGCAACACCTCCCCGGCGCCGGCACCCGATATCAGCACAATCAGACTCGCCGTAATACATCCCCCCAAAATGGCGGGAATGGTATTTTTCACACCAAAGTACTGGCTGTTAGTGAGAACGAGGATATTCGTCGGACCGGGCGTTATCGACGCGACAAAGGCAAACAGCAGATAAGGCATCAGGCTCACAGGGGGCTCCTTTTTTCTTAGAGCCATCACTGTGCCGTTATTTTCTGGAAACGTCTGGAAGGTTTGTGCACAACCGGCGGTAGTGGGCGGGGGAAATGCGGTATGCGCGCTGGAACCAGCGTCCCAGATGGCTCTGGTCTGCAAAGCCGAGCGCTGTAGCGACATTAACAGGCTGCTCGCCGTGCGCCAGCAGCTGTCGCGCCTTTGCCAGACGCAGCTGAATAAGCCAGGCGTGCGGCGCCAGGTTGAACTCACGCTTAAAACAGCGCGTCAGCGTAAAGCGATCCGTGCCCGTCTCGCGCGCAAGGTCTGACAGCCCCACGTTCTCGCCGATATGCGCATAAAGATAGTCACGTGCGCGGTGCGCCACGGCAGCGCTCTGTAGCTGCGACGGGAGTTTCTTACGCCAGTGGCAATGGGAGGTGATCTGAGAGAGCAGTTTATCCATTGTGCTTTGCTGCACAATTTTCATCTCATCGCTATGCAGCGCGTTAAACGTCTCGCCGATAGAACGGACCAGCTGAGGTTCTCGCGTTAGCGTTTGAGCAAAGTGAAGCGAGTAGCGGTCTGGCGTTGCTTCATATAATCCCCGGAGGGTGCGCGTCAGCCATTGCTCGTCAAGATAGAAGGTCAGATAGGTAAAGCCCCCTTCCACAGGCGCGTCGCCGTCGTGAATTTCACCCGGCTCCAGTAAGAACGCATCACCCGGATGGCTGCGGTGACGTTCGCGACGACAGTGGAACTGCTGGGTGCCTGAAAGGGTAATCCCCACCAGATAGCTATCGTGCCAGTGGGGATCGAAGGCATGGCCTTCGAAGTGCGCTTTAATCGTTTCAATACCGGTATCCGCATGCTGACGGAGCTCAAGCCAGTCTTTTGCCATACTGCCCTCCTGTTGTTATCAGCATTGCCTCACAGGCTGGTATTGTCTGGAAGATTTGTGCATTTTCACGGCGAAAACGAACAGATTGCCGCAAACTTAAGCAGTTGAACAGCTTTTCCTGAAATAATGTTGACGATAAGGCGCGATTGCGGTTTAATGCGCTCCGTTGCCCGGATAGCTCAGTCGGTAGAGCAGGGGATTGAAAATCCCCGTGTCCTTGGTTCGATTCCGAGTCCGGGCACCACTATTTAAAGAACCCAGCCTATGGCTGGGTTTTTGCTTTTCTGCGTTTATAAATCCCTTCTTTATATTCTTGCTTCTCTTTGCCGTGGGATCGTGCGACCTGCGTTGCCGGATGGCGGCTTTGCCTTATCCGGCCTACCAAGCCGCAGCGCTACTGGTTTTTTCTACGCACAAAACAAAAAACCCCGCACCTTACGGTACGGGGTTCTTCTTAATTGATGCCTGGCAGTTCCCTACTCTCACATGGGGAGACCCCACACTACCATCGGCGCTACGGCGTTTCACTTCTGAGTTCGGCATGGGGTCAGGTGGGACCACCGC